>JAQICU010000322.1 GCA_027858325.1 Candidatus Cloacimonadota bacterium | reverse complement strand
GGCCAGAATACTTTTAATTGTTTTCATGGTGCTTCCCTGTTCGTTTCTGTTACTAATTTTATTGTTAAAATTTATTAATCAGTTTTTAGTACTCTTGTTGCGTTTAATATTGCTATAAGTGCTACACCCATATCACCGAAGACTGCTTCCCACATTGTTGCTAAACCAAATGCAGCAAATATGATAAATAGGAATTTAACACCAAGAGCAAAAATAATGTTTTGCCAAACAATTCTTCTTGTTTTTTTAGCAATTTTAATTGAAGTTGGGACGCTGGAAAGTGTATCGTTCATTAATACTACGTCAGCAGTTTCAATAGCTGCATCAGAACCAAGAGCTCCCATCGCAATACCAATATCCGCACGAGCAAGAACTGGTGCATCATTTATGCCATCGCCGACAAATGCAACTTTATCGCCTTTGCACGATTCTGAAATGAATTTTTCAATATAATTCACTTTATCTTCCGGTAGCAATTCTGCATAGACCTCATCAATATTGAGCTTACCGGCTATACTCTTTGCAGCGAAATCATTATCCCCAGTAAGCATAACCGTTCTTTTTACCCCGTAGTTTTTCAATTCTTTAATAGCCTTAAACGCATCCTCTTTGATCTCATCAGAAATTACTATGTATCCAGCATATTTTGAATCTACAGCGACATGGACAACAGTGCCTTCAATATCGCATTTGTCATGCTCAATGTTCTTAATGTGAAGTAATTTATCATTCCCGGTGATAACAATTATGGCATCAATTTCTGCTTCGATTCCGTGCCCAGCAATCTCCGTTATATTTCCGATCTTTGCATGTTCAATTTCACATTTGTATGCTTCCAAAATTGATTGAGCAATAGGATGATTAGAATTTGCTTCAGCATAAGCGGCAAATTTAAGTACTTCCGATTCTTCGTATCCATTCTTTGTGTTGATCTCAGATACTTTGAATACACCTTTTGTAAGAGTTCCAGTTTTATCAAAAACTATGGTTTTAACTGCTGTGAGTGCATCCAAATAATTTGAACCTTTTACTAATATTCCTCTGCGTGATGCTCCACCGATGCCACCAAAATATCCAAGAGGAATACTTATTACCAATGCACACGGGCATGAAACTACAAGCATTATTAACGCTCTATAAATCCAGACAGAAAAACTTTGCTCTGCAACAAGCAATGGTGGAAGAACAGCAACGAGTATTGCTCCAAGAACAACAGCAGGAGTGTAGTATCGTGCAAACTTAGTAATAAACTTTTCAGTCTCCGCTTTTTTTGATGTTGCATTTTCAACGAGATCTAAAATTTTAGAAATAGAAGATTCGCCAAATAACTTTGTAACTTTTATTGTTAAAGTACCCGATTTATTAATCATTCCAGCCATCACATCCTCATTAACTTTTACAGAACGAGGAACGGATTCACCAGTAAGGGCAGAGGTATCGAGCATAGAACTACCTTCCAATACTTCACCATCCAATGGTATTTTTTCACCAGGCTTAACTAATATTCTGTCTCCAACTTTTACATCATCTGGAGATACTTCCTTAACGTCTTCATCAATTAAAAGGTTTGCATGATCAGGACGTATTTCTAAAAGGCTCTTTATTGACTTTCGAGAGCGATGCACAGCAAGGTCTTGGAAAAATTCTCCGACATTATAGAAAACCATAACCGCAACGGCTTCGGGCATTTCGTGAATAGCAAAGGCTCCGAGAGTAGCAACTGACATTAGAAACTGTTCATTAAAAACCTGACCTTTTACAATATTCAATGCTGCTGTTTTCAAAACACCCCAGCCACTTAGAAGGTAGATGGTCACAAAAACAAGATATTCTGCGAATTCATACGGAGTGTCGTGGAGAGAATCCTTATAACTAATTCCGACCACAAGAATTGAAATAATGAAGAATATCTTTAGCAGTTCCATTTTTATATCAAACTCCTCTTCTTCCTCTTTATCATCCTCAACTATTTCGACTTCTGCTTCAATCTCCTTTATTTTCGCTTTTACTTTTTCTATATCATTAGTATCAACTTGAATAAAAGAATTTGCAAAATTCACCGAGATAAAATTCACCTCTTCCAACTTTGCAACACCATCTTCAATTTTAGCTGCACAAGATGCACAGCTAAGATTTTTCACTTTGTATTTTTTC
>JAQICU010000226.1 GCA_027858325.1 Candidatus Cloacimonadota bacterium | reverse complement strand
CCATATTTTAATGTCGTAACCATCTCGAACCAAAGATATAAAAATTGCTTCAATTAGTAATAATAATCTATAAGATTCAATATTTTGGATTGATACATAATGTGATGATAAAGAGTAAGTTAGAGCATTGACAAAACCATCAACAATTCCATCAATCTATCCTTTCTTCTTTATTCATATCCTCATCCCTTCCTTTGTTACATTTTGATAGAAAGGTGTGATCCTCTGTCTTGTCTGCCAGTCATCTTTTGAATAAATGAACAGTGATAACGATTCTCCCGTATCTAATTCCAGATCATATAATTTATCTCTGTACTTTCGTTCAAGCTCAATATCTACCGGATTACCAGTGAGCAGCAGGATATCCCAATCAGAATCAGAACGTGCATCACCTCTTGCTCTTGAGCCATATAAAATAACTTCAGTTTCCGGATCAACAGCTTTTACATATTGTCTGATCAACTGACTGATATCCTGCGTATTTGAATTCATTCTACAAAGATACGATTTTCCAAATTGCTTTTTTACAGGGAAAAAGAAAATTCCAATTTTACTTTAGGATTTGCAGAGCAATGCTGTTCCGTCTATTGATATTGCCAAGCGCATGACAGATGCTTTTGATGTGTCTTTGGATTATTTAGTGGGAGCTGCAGAAAAGCAGTTAAATAAAGAAATGGTGCAGCGCATCGAGGATGTGGATAAAATGAAGCCTGACGATTAAAAAATGATTTATGCTTTCCTGGATGCTTTCATCACTAAAACCAAATTGCAAACATTATTATAAAGAAAAAGCCCGGAGCACCTGGATTTTTTATTACGGAAGTTCTATTATGTACATTCTACCGCTCTTCTTTAAATACAGTGGCTTCTCAATGTCATATAGTTTTATATCCTGGAGTCCAATCAGCTTTATCTGTTGAAAACTCAGCAGGTAATAATCTGCCAAGATTCCATCCTGTATTAGAGCTAGAACGCATGCATCATCTCTGATTTCTATGCCAGTGTTTGAAAGCTTCATAAAATCGATATCGTTCTCTGTTTTATAGCTTGCACAACTCTGGCATGCAGCTAAAACAATAACAATCTGTAATATAACAGAATATCGCATCATCTTTATAACATTTTCAGATTAGTGCGTTGGAACTATTCGTCCTTGATATATCATTTGCAACTCCCCGCTTAAAACCGCATTATAAATGTAATTTCTCATTTGAACACTTGACATATTAGGATTGAAAATGGTTAGATTGTAGCCAAAGATATTATATGATAAATCCATCTGCATCTCTAATGGGTTGTTTCCTGGAAACTGCTCATGAGCTACACCAAACTGGAAAGCCAGATCATACCCTAGTACTCGTGCATTCAAGGCGCTGAAATAGGCGTGCCTGAATGCATCGGCAGCATCATTGTGAGCTCTTGCACCGGGGAATAGGGCTTTTGTAGCATCAGTAACCCTATTCATATTCCGATAGACTATAAGAGCGGCGCTTTGGCTATTCCTGGCAAGTGCTCTTTCAGCATCCGTTAATCTAGCGTAGGCTTGAGTCTCGTGTTGGATGTCAAGTCCATCCCCTCCGTTTGCGGCAACATTACCATTCCTACCCCCTGGTTCATCTCCAGATTCTCGAGTCAAATAAAAATCATCACCTGAAGTTCCTGTTTCTGTACTCCAAGGATTTAAATCTATAGAGGGAGGAACTTTCATTAACCTCTAAGGTAGTGATTTTTTCTTTTCAATTGAAGATCAATCCCTGTTTACAGATATTCCGTATCTTTGAAAAAAGATAATAAGAAAATGCAGGCAATAAGAAAAATAGTGGATGTAAAAAACCAGGTATTGAACATAAACCTTCCTAAAAACTTCAAAGCAAATAAAGTGGAAGTTATTGTTCTCTCTCTTGATGAAAAATCAAAAACTAAAGGAGTAGCAAGTTTAAGAGGGAAGTTAAAGCTCTCTCAGGAGCAATACAATGATTTCCAGGAAGATGTTAAAAACTCTCGCCAGGGATGGGAAAAGAATATTTAATCGATACCAATGCCGTTATAGATTACCTGGATAACAAGCTGCCCAATAAGGCAGCTGAACTTATTGATGGTATTGAAGCCAAAGTATCAGTAATCACCAGAATGGAACTGCTTGCCTGGCCGGGTGCAAGTAAAAAACAAACCCTTATCCTGAACGAGTTTGTTGATGCTGCTGAAGTATTCAACCTGGAAGAACAGGTAATTCTAAAAGCAATTGAGATCCGGAAAGCTACCAAAACTAAACTCCCCGATGCTATTATCGCTGCTACTGCATTGGTTCATAAGCTTACCTTGATTACTCGTAATACCAAAGACTTTGAGAAAGTCTCTGGACTGGAACTAATGGATCCATATGGATTAGAATAAATATCTGTTTCTAATCCGAAAACAATACAATCCAATTCTGTCGTTTAAGTTCGTCTGCTGTTAATGAAATTCTACTGTCGTATCGTTGACTGAGATAAATATCCTCCCAAGAATAAGATTTCATGTTTTTTTCACTTATAACAAATAAAGAAACTGTCTGATTTTCACATTGTTTAACGTAGTCTTCTCTATTTTCGCATGCAATAATCGATTTTGTAGTAAATGCAGGAACCCTATAATTCGGGGCATATCTCCATTCAATTCCTTCTTTAATCAAAGTCTCGTATAGAAGTAGTTCAGGGTTCAGTTCTATTGAATAACCACAAGATATTTTGCTTCCTCCGTGGTAGCTGTAATTTTCAGTGTTTGATAATCATATTGATCCAGGATATCGAGTGCATAGGAATAATCGGCAATAATATCCAAAAGGCCTTTCGTTTCTATACCGGATAATGCTTTTGATCCTACAGAGTTTCTTATAATCCTGATGGTATCCTGTAATCCCCTGAGTTTTTCATTTCTTTCCTCAAGAACCTTCTGGTTTACAGTATAGCCTTTAACCAGGTATTCACGAAGCACTTTGTTAGCCCAGATCCTAAACTGGGTACCTCTTTTTGAATTTACTCTGTACCCGACGGAAATGACAGCATCCAGATTATAATGCTTAATATTCCGTTTTACTTTCCTGTTTCCTTCTTCCTGAGCTACCGAGTATTCCTCGGTAGTTAACGCTTCATCCAACTCACCCGTTTTAAATATATTCTTCAGGTGAAGACTTATGGTATCTGTG
>JAQICU010000104.1 GCA_027858325.1 Candidatus Cloacimonadota bacterium | reverse complement strand
AAATTTAATTCAGATTATTACGATGATATGGGAGATGATCAATTTTATTTTCATAGTGGTGAAGAACCGATAGCAAAATTCATGCGAGTAGAAGGTAGGATAATTGCCGAGGGAACAGAGCAGGACAGCATTATTTTTACCAGGATGCAGGATGTAGAGTATTACCATTGGGGAACGATCTATCTACCGGAAGGTGCAGATGGAAGCAGCTTTAAACATTGTTTATTCGAGTTTTCTGCCTTTACCGGTTTTTCTCTTTGGGAACAGCCACGTGCTGCTATTGCAATGTGGAATGGCTCTGCAAAGATTGAAAATTGCAGTTTTATTGATAATGATACAGCTATTGGGATAGAAAGAAACGTTACTGATATTTTGATAATAAATAATTACTTTGATTATTTTGAATATCCACATCCAAATATAATTAATGTTTCCGGTTACTATTTTTTATTAATTCGATATATTTTTACTGTAGATACAGGTATCCCAATGATAGCGGGTAATATTTTTATGAATGGTACAGCAATTAGTTCAGGAAAATCTATGTATTATGTTGATAATAGTATTGAGTCGGTTACTTATAATCGCAAAGCAATCTATCTGTCATCAACCGATGGTATAAGTTATTTCTACAATAACGCAATGGGAAGCTGTTCAACAGGAATTAATTCATATTCTAATGGTACAGATTCTTTATACATAAAAAACAATCATTTTACTACTGATGGTGGAGATGGTATTAATATCGATGATGCTTATACGGAGATAAGTGATAATTATTTTGAAGGATGTGATTTGGATACAGGTTTTAATGCCTTTGGAAGAATATTTAACAATAAAATTGACGAAGGTAATGTATTTATTGGTGTAAATATGCGTTATTATAATAATATATTAACGAATTACAATGGTACAAGTTGTGCTTTGGCAGGATATAATGTACATAATTTAGGTAATATTATTATTAATAATGAAACAGCTTTTTATGATAATAGTGACACATTACATACTAATAGCATAATTTTACAAAATGAAGAATTATTTTGGTCACCAATACAATATGGTACAGATACCTTCCGCAATTGCATATTAGATTTTCCCTTAGAATATCCGTTAATCGATGGCGGCGGAAATATTTGGGTAGATTCATTGCAAGCACAATCAATCTTCGAAGACATACAAAACGGTGATTTTCACCTTGCACCGGGCAGTATTGCCATCGATGCAGGTTTTGATACACTTGGTTATTATTATCCCTTTGATATGGAGTATAATCACAGAGTTTGGGATGGAGATAATAATGGAAGTGCAATTATTGATATTGGTTCTTACGAGTTTGGTTCACCAGCTTTTGGTGGTATTGAGGGTTATACCTACAATCCAACAACTAATGATCCAGTAGATTATGTACTGCTAAAAATCAACAATCAACCAGGAGAATTCACTTTTTCCGATAGCATTGGTAATTTTGAATACAAACTTCCAGCCGGTGTTTACGATGTTCATGCAGAACGAGTCTTTTATGAGGATATAATTGAATATCAAGTAGAAGTTATAGAAGGTGATTTCACTCAAATAGCAATTCCAATGTTTGAAATAGTGGATATGGAAGAACAAACAATCCCTAATCCCTCATCCCAAATTTCTAATTTGATGAACTACCCAAATCCATTTAACCCAACAACTACAATTTCCTTCTCAGTAACACAAAATTCCGATTTTGTTAATCTTGAAGTGTACAATATCAAAGGACAAAAAGTAAAAACACTAATCAATGAAAAAATGCAAAGCGGAAAGCATACTACAGTTTGGTCTGGTTTAGATTCTAACAATAAACTTGTAAGCTCAGGTATTTATCTTTATAAAATCAAAGCTGGCAATCAAGAATCAGTTAAACGTATGCTATTGTTGAAATAGAGGTCTTAAAGATTATGGTGTATAACAAGCGCACCCACATTGAGCAAGAAGTGAAGTTGAAAGAACGTGGCGTGCACCAAACATCCATCTTGTCCAAAGTCAATCAAAATATATATTTTAATTTTGATAATTTAGATCTTTTTTAGCTAAATAGACGTGATTCCTATGTTGTTTTCCCTGTTTTCAGAGATAAAATCCCTGTAAGGAAAATCAGAATGTTTACTTTCGGAATGTTCATCTCGCTTTCTCATACTCCCCGTCAAAACTTTCTTTCGTCTTCGGTTTTTATAAACCTGTTCACTAATTTTCTAATTCGACTCAAAGGAGAACGAGATGACCGGTGAATCTATTAGTCGAAGCGTTTATTAGAACTCTGAAGATTAATTCAAGGTTCTGCAACCTTCCAGGCTGTGTCATGCCGGTCATTCCGTCTCCACATATTGTGAGTATTCAGACTTTCCTCTTACTTTTCCACTCTATGCACTTATAATATTATCTTTATGCCGTCTTGCGTAATTCATCTTTTATGGTTGATCTATGCTTTCTGTGTTTGGCAGCTCGTTCTGCTTTTACTACCTGATATTGTATATTAAGCTTATCCATCTCTGCTACTCTCTCTTCATAATATTCATATAATTTGTTCTCTTTTAGTAAGGAAAAGATCAATTTCAATAGTTGTGAAACACAAGAGACCAGATTTTTGCGATAGACCTGTTTCTTTAGTTGACGCTTTAGATATTTGATCCGCACTTCCGGTATGTATTTCATTGTTTCTTCTGTCATTCTGTATAAAACCCAACGCAAACGGGTATTGCCCAAATGACTGATACGGCGCGAACCAACATGTTTACCGGATTGAGTTAAGCGTAAATTGTAACCGGCAAATTTCTCAATTTCCTTATAATTTTCAAAAGCTGATATGTTGCGTATCTCTGCCAGAAACAAAGAAGCTGTTTCAGCTGATATTCCCATCAAACTCGTTAAGATAGAAAATTCTTTCATTGAGGATGCTAATTTTATGAGTTGATCCAAGATTGTTTTCATGCGGAATCCTATCTCTTTCATTCCCTCCAGCCAGGTTAAGACTATGGTTCGATCATATAACTCATTATTAGGAGAAATACCTATCGTATGCTTTGCCAGATCCTGCAGCTTATGAAGATGCTTCATCCCATATTTTCTGCGTGAGATAGCTTCTATCTGTAAAGATTCAAGTTTAATGTTCATATTAATATATTCTGACGGAAACAGGTATTTTCCCAATAGGTAAAAACTTGTTTGGGTTCCCAGGCTTATCACTTCAAGAAACTCCGGAAAGATCTGTTCTATAGCTGCTCGGAGACGTCCCCGATAACTGCTGTGATCCTTTCTGAGCTTGTTGTAGGCAATGCTCAAGGTATGCATATTATTAGATCTCTCTGAATATGCTCTTATTCCAATATAATATCCTCGCTGTGCATTTAACGCTATCAAGAGTGCGTCTTTGGGGTCTGTCTTGGAGAAATCATTATTCAGCATGACTCGAGATTGCTTAGTACACAGCGGGCTGATAAGAACAACTTCATATCCTGCCAGGCGAAGATAATGAACTATCGTTTGCCAGAGATTACAG
>JAQICU010000135.1 GCA_027858325.1 Candidatus Cloacimonadota bacterium | reverse complement strand
ATTTTAAGAGAGGGGGTCGGGGGGTGAGTTAGGAAAGAGAACACTTTTTATCGTTACTTTTCTTATCTGATCAATGAACTCAAAGTAAATGTGAATCGTGTTTTCTGGCAGCATTCCATCTGCAATTTCCGGCCATTCTATCACTGTGATCGCATCTTCATAAAGATCATACAATCCCAATTCCAGAACTTCCTCAGCAGCATCCAGACGGTATAGATCCAGATGACGAATAGTGCAAGTTCCCATATATTCGTTCATCAATACATAACTGGGGCTGCTCACATTTTCTTTAACTCCTAAGAATTTACAGAGCTTCTGTGTGAAGAACGTCTTCCCTGCTCCTAATTCACCATAAAGAGCTAATACATCACCTTTCTTTAATATTGGAGCCAGCTCTTTTGCAAACTGCGTTGTATCATTTTCAGTTTTTAGGATCCGTTCTTTCAGCATATCTATTTATTTCTTCGGTTTGCAGACCGCCAGCGGTAAAAGCATCTCTTCCATGGAAATTCCGCCGTGCTGGAAAGTTCCATTATAAAGATTCATATATTTATGGAATGAGTTAGGATAAACAAAGTAATAATCATCTTTGGCGATTACATAATTATCGATGATACCACGTTTTGGCAGACCAAACTCTTCCGGATCTTTTATGTGCAGCGCATGTTTTTTATTACAGGCTAGATTCTTGCCCTGTTTGTATCTTACCGTGGTGGTGGTTTCCTTATCTGCTACAAGCTGACTGGCTCTATTAACCCTGATCGAGCCATGGTCAGTAGTTAGAATAACTGTTGCTTTCTGCTTAGCTATATTTTTTAGAGTTTCATAAAAACTTGAGTGCAGGAACCAGTGTTTCGTAAATGCTCTAAGTGCCTGTTCATCCGGTATTGTCTCCTTTAAGATCTCATCTTGAGAGCGGTGATGCGCTACCAGATCGAGGAAATTATAGACCAGGGTCACCAGTTTTTCATTCTGCCAGGTTGTGATCTTCCTCACCACGAAATTACCTTCTTCGATGTTAAGGATCTTGATATATTTACTGGGACCAATATTGCATCCCAGATCGTTCACATGCTCATCCAGAAGCTGATGTTCATTTCTGTTGCGGCTATTCTCAACCTCACTGGATGTCACCCAGTAATCCGGGAAATTCTTGGCAATATCATTGGGAAGTAAACCGCTGAAAATAGCGTTGCGTGAATAGGGAGTTGCTGTCGGTAAGATGGAATAGTACATATTCAGATCCACATCGAAAAGCTCTTTTATAAATGGTTCGATCGCCCGGTACTGATCTAATCTCATACAGTCCAGAACAATTAGATATACCGGCGCCTTCCCCTTTAATTCAGGAATAACATAATCCGAGATGACATCAAAAGAGAGTTGTGGTCTGTCATCAGATTTTATCCAGTTCTTATAATTATCAGCTACAAAATTAGAAAATTCCGCATTGCAGTTCATCTTTTCCAGGAAATGAGTGTGCAGAAGGGCAGGATCGTTAATATCATCCAGCGTAAAATCCCAACTATTCAATTCTTTATATATCTCGATCCAGTCCTTGCTCTTCAGGTCTGCAAATAATCGCTGATTTAATTGAGCGGAGAATTCAGCATATTGCTCGCCGATCTTATTCTTTTTTATTTCATCTGCTTCAAATAATTTCTTGATGGCCATTATAAGTTGGTTAGGATTGATCGGTTTGATCAGATAATCAGCAATCTGACCGGCAATGGCACCTTCCATGATACCTTCTTCCTCGCTCTTTGTCACCATAATCACAGGCAGAGAACTATTTATTCTCTTGATCTCACGCAGAGTAGATAGCCCATCCATGCCGGGCATCATTTCATCCAGGAAAACGAGTTCAAACTTTTCCTTCAGAACCAGATCAATCGCATCTGAACCATTAGTTACGGTTTTTACCTGGTAGCCTCGTTCGGTGAGAAAAAGTATAAAGGGCCGCAGGTGTTCAGCTTCATCATCGACCCACAAAATTCTTAACTGTTGCATTTTTTATCTCCTTTGATTCTCCATTATAAATAAAAAAATCAAAATATCAAAAAGCTATATTCCCTCCAATAATTATCTGTTCTCCGTCTTTCTGATCCGGCAGCTGCCGGATTGCTATTCCCTCGAAGAATCTCGAGTATTGTAGACTCTTCGTCGATCGAGTTTGGAGAATTCCTCAGAGAGACATAGGTTTCTCATTTATCAAATCCAAATATAAATCGCGCCATTCTGGATTTACTTTCTCAATTAATGCAATCTTCTTCTTTCTCAATTTTCCCTTGATTTGCTTTTCACGGAAAATTGCATTATAAATATCTTCACCTTCTTCATAGTAGACGAGTTTTGTCACATTATACCTTTTTGTAAAACCTTCAACGACATGGTTTTTATGCTCCCAAACCCTTTTAAGAAGATCTGAAGTAACTCCTGTGTATAAAATTTTATTACTAACATCACTTAAAATATACACATAGGAATACTTCATAACTTTAACTCAAACATAAAACACTCCGTCTTTCTGCCTGCCAAGCCATAGTTTACAACGAAGGCTGGAGGAACCAGAATTAACTACTTTCTTGTAACCCATCCTTCCTTAAGAGAGCAACGTGCGAGACTCGTCAGGATGACGATAACATTACAGCTGATCGGTCTCTTCAAATCTGCGCTGCTTATCTTTGATAACCGCTC
>JAQICU010000029.1 GCA_027858325.1 Candidatus Cloacimonadota bacterium | reverse complement strand
TTAGTAATTAACCATTGAACATCAGATTTTCAGTTTTGTAGTTTAAGTATCATTTTGTATCCTCTTTCCAGTTTTCGTTTAACTGTTCCACAAGTTGTGGCTAACATATGTACGCCACGCCAAATTCTTTATGGCGCATAACCAACCTATAGTTACTATATTTTGTGGCGTCATAACTTTTATTTTGGGAGTTATGACGCCATTAATTATCATCATCAAAATCAATCTCAATTTCGGTGCCTCCAAAGCAATTTAATCAGTTCACAACCGAAAGCGCAGGTGTGGATCAGTTCCTCTTAAAACCACTTTTTGCGCTTGAAAAATGATACCATTGAAATGCCAATAACAAACATTACAAATACAACTGCAAAATAACCCCACCGCCAGCCCAGCTCCGGCATATATTGGAAATTCATTCCGTAGATGCCTGCAATAAAAGTAAGTGGTATGAAAATAGTGGCAATGATGGTAAGAACCTTCATAACTTCGTTCATTTTGTTGCTCACACTGGAAAGATAAATATCCAGCATTCCGGATAACATATCACGAGAGGTTTCGACGGCATCCATCACCTGGATCGTATGGTCGTAAACATTCCGGAAGTAAACGCGTGTGGACTTATGGATAAGGGCTGATTCACTTCTCTCCAGACCGCTCAGCACTTCCCTTAGAGGCCATACCGATTTGCGCAGGAAGATCAAGTCTTTTTTCTGGTTGTGGATCAACTGCACAGTTTCCGGGGTTGGATTTGTCATCAGCTCATCTTCCATGTCCTCTATCTTTTCTCCCAACGTTTCCAGGATCACAAAATAATTATCAACTATACTGTCCATTAAGGTATAAGCAAGATAGTCAGCCCCCATTTTTCTTATGCGGCCCTTGCTATCTCTTAGCCTGTCACGAATTGAGTTAAATATATCTCCTTCTATCTCCTGGAAAGAGATCACGAAATTCGGACCGGTGATCAAACTTACTTGTTCCGATTTAATAACATCTTCTTTCTCTTTATAATAGATCATTTTCAAGACTACAAAGATGTAATCCCCAAAATCTTCCATTTTCGGACGTTGCCTCGTATTAACAATGTCCTCCAGAACGAGAGGATGCACACCGAAATGTTTTCCAATCGCCTCAATAACATCAATGTTGTGAACTCCATCTATGTTCACCCAGGTAACAGATGGTTTGTCTTTGAAGGGGAAGCATTCTTCAACTTTTCTTACTCCCATCTCTTCAAAGTGTTTTTCATCATAGTCAATGATTGTAATTTTTGTTTCTTCAGATCTTTCCTTACCAACATGGATAAGAGTTCCGGGTGGAAGTCCAACCTTTTTTTGGTATTTTTTAATATAATGCAGCATATCTTTTTACCTCACACACCAGTTAATATAGCAACATACCTGCGCAAATCTTCTTTAGGTTTGTAGCTTAGAATGAAGATAAACTTTGCGCTGATCTGGCTATTAATGCAATTTCACTTTCTATTTTAACAAACCAATCGTAATTATTAAGGCTCGATCATCAAAATCATTAAAAGTGATGGTATAATCTATATTAAAGATTACCTGGAAATTATAGGTTCGAAATGCTCTGATACCGGCATTTGCCGTAAATTCTAAACCATCACCACGCTTATCTTCACTGGCGTGAGTATGACCAACCCAGTGAAATCCCAAAGCACCGCCTACATAGGGGCAAATATCTTTCTTAGAAAACAGGTAAGATGCATATATATTTGATGCAAAGCCATAACGAGCGGCAAATTGCATGCCAACTGCTATATTTTTTACTTCATAACCTGAACGGAAATCGATACTGAAAGATCGGTTGTTTACATCTTCGTAACCATTTTGGGGATAAAGGTAACCAAAAGATGTTCCCCAAAATCTACGGGCACTTCTACGTCTTGGTAGATCATTTTCATTCTCCATGATCGCACCTACTTCAGCGGTTTCTTCCAGTGGCTTTTTATTGACGATACTGATAGCAATACGCTTCATCACTACTTCCAGATCTTCTATTGTGCGTGATGTCGTATTGTCCACAACAGTAGATTGACCCTTATTTACATCAACCAGGTTGTACTGGATTATTATTTTATCGCCTAATTTACTTAGATTTGTAATGAGCACAAGATCAGCATTCAGCTCTCTACCGATCTCTACTGCGCAAACGGTTTCCACACATTCCTCTCCTTCAAGTGAGGTAATTGTTTTATCCTGTGCTATTATCTGCATTGAACTCAACTTCTGCATTTCAATTTTCAATATACTTTCTATAGTTTGAATGGACATCTCATCAATTCCCAGAGAATAAAAGGGAA
>JAQICU010000026.1 GCA_027858325.1 Candidatus Cloacimonadota bacterium | reverse complement strand
ATCTCAGAGATATTGGTTTCTTCGTTTAACTCTTTTACAGCGGTTCCAAAGAAACCCTTGGTTGGCTTTACGATATATTTTTTATTTCTATCCAGTTCGATCTTTACCAGTTCATCAATCGTGGTTTTACAAAAGAAGAAATCGGGATACATATTGCTCATTAATTGCCTGAATTTGTGCTTATCTTTAAGTAAGTTCACCGCATTTGTAAAAGTTGTATCTAATGATCTTTCCAGAATAATTTCAAGTACACTTTCTGTGGGAGCATAAACTTTATCACCGGCTTTCAAAATTAATTCTGACTTTCTAAAATCTTCTTCCTAAATAACCTTAACCTTGCCCTTGTCCTTGACCTTGTCCTTGACCTTGTCCTTGACCTCGGTCTCGGTTTTCATTACAAGTTCAGATACGTAGCCTTTACCAGTAATTATATAGTGCATTACATCCTCAAATAATTATTTTATTGTTAATTTTCTAAGGTAGGTTTTTATGTCAAAGGGAAAACGGAAATCATTAGTTTATTAAGAATTTATGGAATAATTTATGCATAATATTAAAAAGGATAAAATAATTGTAAATTGGAGAACTTAATGAAAAAATTGCTTATTACTATGTTATTTAGCGTAGTTCTTATCTGTAACATTTTCGCTTTGCGAGATAATGAGATGGAAGTTCGTGTGTATTATAATAACGATTTTGAACTTGGAAAATTAGTTGAGCTGCAACCTAAAGGAGATATCTTTCCCAATGGTGAAGCTCTGATATACTTGATCCCTTCTGAATTTGAGGCTTTGAAAACTACCGGTCTTAAATATCAGATCGAAAGAGATGACGTAAAAACTTTTGCTGAAAATTATTGGAATTCAATGGATAATACACGGGAAGCTTATCATACTTATGCTGAAATAGTAGCACTAGCCGATAGTCTTGTTACAGCTTTTCCCGATATTTGTGAAAAGCATCTTTTTGGAACATCCGTTCAAGGCAGAGAACTTGGAGCTTTAAAGATATCCGATAATGTAGCACTTGATGAGAACGAAGCAGAAGTTTTTTTTGATGGAGGAATTCATGGGGATGAAGTGGGTGGTCCGGAAAATATTATCCGTTTTGCCCGTGATATTTGTATAGCATATGGAACAGATCCTGATATAACGGATTTAATTGATAATCGTGAGATCTGGTTGTATTATATGGTTAATCCTGACGGTCGTGTTGCGGATGATCGTGAAAATGCTAATGGAGTAGACTTAAATCGTGATTCCGGCTATATGTGGGATGGTTGGGGAAACAGCAGCGGTGCTTTTTCTCAACTTGAATCAAAAGCACTTAGAGATTGTCATTACAATCGTCAGTTTGTTGTTCACACAACTTATCACAGTGGTACGGAATATATTTCTCATCCCTGGAGTTACAGGGCAGATCTATGCCCCGACTATTCTCATATCAATCAACTTGCTGGAGTTTACTCTTCAACATCCGGTTATGCGAATATGGAATATGGACAGGGCTGTACGGGAATGTATCCAATTAACGGCAGTACAAAAGATACGAATTACGGTATGATGGGAGCTATCAGTTGGTCAATGGAAATTTCCTACCAGAAACATCCATCTACAAGCCTGATAATGCAGTACTACAATTATAATAAACCTGCCATGATAAGTATGATCGAACATTCCGGATATGGTCTGGAAGGAATAGTTACCGATGCTAATACCGGGGATCCGGTTACAGCTAATGTATTTATTAATGACTATTTTCCGTGTTATACCGATCCGGTTGTAGGAGATTATCACAAATATGTATTACCTGGTACTTATGATATTACTATCGTAGCCAACGGTTACGAAACCCACACGATTACTGATGTAACGGTTACAGCTAATAGTTCAACAGCCACAGACTTCCAACTTACACCACAGGATGGGCAGTTTGTATATAAAATATCAGCTTCTCAAATTCCCGATAATAATACTGCTGATGAGGGTGATACACCTGGAGTTATTGGAGTTCCTGATAACAGAAATTATTCTATCGGCAAGAATGGCTGGATAGTGGTAGATATGCAATACGCGATTCCTGATGGACCGGGAAATGATATAATAATTTACGAAGGTGATACTTCGGTAGAGGGTTTCACTTGTTATGTAGGAGAATTCATTGATGGACCCTGGTATTCACTGGGAACTGGAAATGGTACAACTGAATTTGATCTTTCAAATGGTGGTTTGATAGATGCTCAGTTCGTAAAGATAGTTGATGATGGAGATGGTGTTCAAACTGCACCTGATGCTGGATTTGATTTGGATGCAGTTGAGGCTTTAGAACAAATCCCGGGTGTATATATTGCTTTTTTAGGATATGAAATTGATGAAATGATCGGCAATAATAATGGCTTTATTGATCCCGGGGAAACAATTGATATGCTTGTCTCAATTCGCAATAACGGAACTCAATTAGCTGAAGATGTCAATGGATTATTATCTACAACATCTGCTTATATAACAATGAATAATGATGATATATATTTTGGTGATTTGAATCCAGGGCAAACAGGATATGGAATTTTTACATTTACTGTGGATGCAGTTACTCCTATCGGGGAACTTCTTTCATTTGGGTTGGGAATTACAGCCAATGCTGGTACATATAACACTAACTTCGGATTTTCATGTGTTGTTGGTATTATGATCGAAGATTTTGAAAATAATAATTTCGAGAGCTTTGAGTGGCAGTTCGGTGGAAATGCAAATTGGATCACAACTACAGGAGCTTATGAAGGGATATACTGCGCAAAGTCAGGACCTATAAATCATAACCAGTCAACTTCTCTCCTGCTAACTGCTGAAGTTATAGCCGATGGAGATATCAGTTTTTTCAGGAAAGTGTCTTCCGAATCAAATTATGATTATTTAAGATTTTACATTGATACTACTCAAATGAGCTCCTGGAGCGGAATTAGCGGTTGGGTGGAAGAAACTTATGCCGTCTCAGCCGGAACTCATACATTCAAATGGGAATACACAAAAGATCAGGGAACTGTTAGCGGCTCGGATTGTGGCTGGATAGATTATATTATTTTCCCACCTATTGGAATTGAACCACCACTTAACCCGCCTACAAATCTACAAGCTGAAGTTATTAATTATAATGAAGTTGAACTTACTTGGGATACTCCGACATTAGAAAATCGAACATCTGAAATAAATAAAAAAAATACTCCCAAGGATAATTCCCGAGAATTGATCGGTTATAATATATATCTGAATGGTGATTTATTAGAGGGAATGGTTCAAGAAGTATTTTATAATACTTCACCATTAGATAATGGGGATTATAACTTTTATGTAACTGCTGTTTATGATATTGGTGAATCAATTCCTTCCAATATCGTACCTGTTACAATAACATTACCTGCACCTCAGAATCCGGAAGCTATATCTCAAGGAATAGATATCCTAGTAACCTGGGATGACATTTCTAATAGAGCATTTTCTCATTACAAAGTATATCGTGATCTTGTTATGATAGCAGATGATATTATTGAAACTTCCTACCTTGATCTTGATGTTCCAAATGGTACTTACACCTATAATATCAGAGCTGTTTATAGTGGTGATTATCAATCTGCTCTTTCGGCAGATGCTGTTATAGAACATGTTCAAACGAATGTTGATGAGAGTATTGTTCCTGTAAAAACAGAACTTACAGGCAACTATCCGAATCCATTCAATCCGACAACAACTATCAGCTTCTCAACCAAAGAAGCAGGTCAAGTTTCACTCAACATTTACAACATGAAAGGGCAGCTTGTTAAAACACTAGTAAATGAGCATCTTGAAGCAGCTTATCATGATGTTGTCTGGGATGGAAAGGATAACAGTAATAAGCCAATTTCAAGTGGAATATATTTCTACAAGATGAGATCTAATAACTATACAGCAACTAAGAAAATGATTCTTATGAAATAGTAACATAAAGCTCTGTCTTTGTGAAATAAATTAGCTCCGATAGTGTTTTACTATGGGAGCTTTTTTTTGTAGGATCAATGCTCCGAATTGCCGACAAAAGATGCTACTTTCTTTCTAAATCTAAAATTCATATTCCACACCCAGAATTGGCAATAGTCCCCATTGAAACACTTCATCAACTGTCTGATCTGTATCGTTCCAATAATACTCAGCAATATTCTTTTGATTATAAGCATTCCATACACTTACGTAAATCACTAAGTTGGTTCTGTTGAAGAAAAATCTTTTATCTATTCGTACATTCAAGGAATGATAATCGGGATAACGTTCAGCATTGATATTAGTTTCATCCAACACTCCCTGATGATTTAAGATTGATTGTTCAATATCGATCGGAGTGTAGGGGACACCACCGGCATAGATCAAACGCATACTCATCTCCAATCCTGATGATGGTTTATAACCACCTTCTACGGATATAATAAGTCGGTTATCATAGTTTCTATCACGCCAGATGCCGTCGTAACTTTTGTAACGTGAACGGAAATAAGTGGCACTGGTCAATCCGTAAATTCTTTCTGCCAGTTTTTTCTGCAGGATCACTTCCACACCATGACTTATAGCTTGTCCATAATCTTGTAATGATTCATAATAATTAAAGAAATTATCATCGATCACAAAAAACCCAGGTTGGTTAGGATCTGTTGGAAAGTTACTATAATCCTTCTGATAAGCTTCTACAACTAACCTTGTATTCTCAGATAGTAGATGTTCAAATCCTATGATGTAGTGTATGGAACGCGGATCTTTTAAATCTTTATTGTTCTCATTTTGTGACAATAAAAGAAGAGGCAGATTCTGGTAGAAAACACCCGCCGATCCCTTCAGAGA
>JAQICU010000016.1 GCA_027858325.1 Candidatus Cloacimonadota bacterium | reverse complement strand
GACAGTGATAACGTTCACATTAACTGGGGCTGGGGAGGCTCTTACAATGGTTTCTTCTTATTATCAAATATGGTAGCCGGAAGTTATGATTTCACCGATGGAAATTCGATGATTATAGGCTTACAACCTGGAAGTGCATATCAGGATATACAATGGACTAAGCAAGCAAGTGGTTTTGAGGCAGCCTCAGTAGGTGTTATGGACATCTCAGTAATTAATAAACGAGTAGCGTGGGCAGTTGGAAGTGATGGATCTGGAAATAATGCCAGTGTGAAAGACGTTGCAAGAACTATTGATGGAAATACTTGGATTTCTGACTCAATTAATGCTGAAGGCACTTATAACTATAGTGCATCAATGATTTCAGCTATAAATATGGATACTGCATGGGTAGCATTATATGGACCCAGTGGTGGAGGAAAGATAGTAAAAACATCTGATGGAGGACAAAACTGGACACATCAGTCAACAGCCACATTTGCATCACCAAATGGTTTCCCAAATGTAATTCATTTTTGGAATGCCAATAATGGTTGGTGTCAAGGCGATCCTAATGATGGTTATTTCGAATTTTACACAACCACAGATGGCGGAACGAACTGGATCAGAGTGCCTGAAGCAGATATTCCTGCGAGTCAAAGTAGCGAATACGGACGTGTTACTAATATGGCTGTATATAATGATATTGTGTGGTTTTCTACAAATAAAGGCCGTGTATTTAAATCAATAGATAAAGGATATAGTTGGGAAGTTTATGAGACTCCTTTTGATAATTCTGGTTTTGAAATGACTTTTAGAGATGAAAATAATGGAGTATTGATAACAACTGATCTTGACAATAATACTTTGTATAAAACTACAAATGGAGGTGAAAACTGGTCTCAAGTAACTTATTCAGGAAATCTTTATTTTAATGATATCGAATATGTGCCAGGAACAAATATATTAATTTCTACAGGATCGGATTATGAAACACCAGCACAAGGAGTATCTTATAGTACCGATGATGGAACTACATTTAATGAATATGCTGAATTTTACCAGAATTTTCAATTTCTTGCTATTGGAGCTGCAAGTGCTGATGCAATATGGGCTGGTGGTTTTAATGATGATGAAAACAACGATGGAATGTGGCATTTTGGACCTATGTTAGATACAATTGATTTTTCTATAAATAATAGACAATTTTGTTTAAACGATTCATCGGTTATATTTAATGATGTTTCAATGGAAATATATGATTCATATGAGTGGGAATTTGGTGAAGGAGCATCTCCTTCAACTGCTATTGGAACAGGCCCGCATGTGGTTAAATATACAACAGAAGGTTCTAAAAACGTTAAATTAATTGTTACCTTAGCTTCCGTCGAAGATTCTGTACTTAAACGATTTAGTTTATATCTCTTCAGGGACACCATCTATAGGTGCAATTACTGGTGATTTGGATGTAGATGTATTTAATACTCATAATTATTCTGTTAATCTAGTTGATGAGGTATCTTATACCTGGGATTTACCTACCGATTGGACTGGAAGTTCAATCACAAATTCTATTAACGTAACTTTTCTTGCTTCTGGCACTGAAACAATATCTGTTACTCCTTCAAATGTTTGTGGTGATGGTTCTCTTTCAGAATTAGAGATAACAGCAAACTGCATAACCACTAACCCGGGAACTATAACAGGCGATATTGATGTAATTGCTGGAGAAACTGAGACATATACCGTTCCTGAACAGGATTACATTTCTTTTATCTGGGAATTACCCATCGATTGGACTGGAAGTTCTTCAACAAACTCAATTGATGTTACCTTTGGAGGAGGTTCAATGGTTGACAGTATCATGGTTACATCATCTAGTATTTGTGGAGATGGCGAATCGTCATATTTGAAAATCACGGTTAATCCATCGACGGGTATAGAAGATTTACAAAATGATATTATGTCAATTTATCCAAATCCGGCAAAAGATTTTATAAATATTACCGGAATAGACAATTCTGATGTTTATATTTATAATAGCACAGGAATATTAATTAAAAAAGTTGATAAATCAGATCTAAATTCACCAATAAATATTAGTGAACTTGGTGCAGGTATTTATCATGTAAGTGTTGTAATAAATGAAAATACTTACTCTAAAACTATTTGTATTACGAAATAGTTAATAATAAAAAGAGGCTGTCTCAAAAGGAAGA
>JAQICU010000391.1 GCA_027858325.1 Candidatus Cloacimonadota bacterium | reverse complement strand
ATGTCTGCCTGACGGAATCGATTTAAAGAACCCTGGGTCTACTGGATTGGAGCTTATCAGAATACTAATAATACAACTTTCTGCAGACGTTGAATTAATAAAAGAAAATGGTGTATTATACAAGTTGAAATTTAAAAAATTAAAAAATTGAGGAGCCTATGAAAACAAAAAGTAAAATTATGGATGTAAAAGCTATCGAACGCTCAATGAGAAGAATTGCACTGGAGATCGTTGAATATAATAAGTCAATGGAGAACGTGTATCTGGTTGGAATTAGAAGCCGTGGAGTCCCCATGGCAGACAGACTTTCCAGATACTTAAATGAGATCGAAAAACTGGATGTGAAAACTGGAATAATTGATATCTCACTTTATAGAGATGACCTAACTAAAGTTGCTGAAAATCCTATTCATAATGATACTATTATCGATTTTGAAGTTGAAAATGCCAAGATCATTCTCATTGATGATGTGCTTTATACCGGCAGAACTATTAGAGCTGCGATCGATGCTGTTCTCGATATCGGTAGACCAAAAGAGATACAACTTTGCGTACTCATTGATAGAGGACACAAGGAACTTCCCATTCATGCAGATTATATCGGAAGATCTGTTCCAACCTCGAGCGAGGAGATCATCAAAGTTTCTTTTATGGAAACCGATAACGAAGAAAATGTAAAAATTGTAACAATAGATTAATAGCAACAATCAACCATTTCATAGCACTCCCTAAATGGGAGTGCTAATTTTATTTGACAAATAATCGGTTCGAATTAAATTATCTCAGAAATTAATAAAACTAAAAGGAGATAGTAATGACAGAAAAAAATACTGGAAAGTTATCGATCCATACAGAAAATATCTTTCCGATAATTAAAAAATGGCTTTATTCAGAACACGATATATTCCTGCGTGAGTTGATATCAAATTCTATAGATGCAATGAGTAAGCGTAAAGCTATAGATAGCGAATTGGAAGATGATCAAAAGATTGAAATAAAGGGCAATAAAAAGAACAAGACGATTCAAGTAATTGATAACGGTATCGGGATGACAGCCACGGAAATAAAAAAATATATCAATCAGATCGCTTTTTCCGGTGCTGAAGATTTTGTTGAAAAATTTAAAGATAAACAATCCAAAATTATCGGGCATTTTGGTCTTGGATTTTATTCCAGCTTTATGGTTGCTAAAAAAGTTACGATAGATTCACTTTCCTATAAAAAAGGAACAAAACCAGCTTTCTGGGAATGTGAAGGAGAAACAGAATATTCTGCCTCAGAAGGAAAAAGGAAAAAAATCGGAACAACTGTAACGATCCATCTGAATAAGGATAACGATCAATATCTTGAAGATAGTAAAATTAAAGAACTCATCGAAAAATACAGTAATTTCATGCCGTTCCCAATTTATTTAAATAAAGAGAAGGAACAGTTAAATCAGACTGAAGCATTATGGCTGCGCAATCCTAAAGATGTAACAGAAGATGAATACAAAGAGTTCTACAAGCATTTATTCCATGATTATACCGATCCGCTTTTCTGGATACATCTTAATGTTGATTTCCCATTTAATCTAAAAGGAATTCTCTATTTTCCAAAAATCAAGAATCAGATCGAACTGAATACGGGAAAAGTTAAACTTTTCTGCAATAATGTATTTGTAGCGGATGATCTTAAGGGAATTATCCCCGAATTCTTACTGCTTCTCAAAGGTGGGATTGATATTCCCGATATTCCACTGAATGTTTCCAGAAGCTTCCTACAGCAGGATCAACAGGTTCAAAAGATCTCTAAATTCATTATAAAAAAAGTGGCTGACAGTCTGAAGGATATTTTTAAATCCGATAGAAAAAAATATGAAGGATTCTGGGAAGATATTAATCAATTCATCAAATATGGTGTTCTTACAGATGAGAAATTTGCAGATTCCATGAAAGATCAATTGATCTTTAAAACTACTGAAAATGATTATGTAACGATCGAAGATTATAAAACCAGAAATAAATCTGATGACAAACCTCAGAAAATTTATTACGCACAAAGTGAAGATACTCAGGTTTCTTATTTAAGATTGATGAAAGAACAGGGGATAGGTGTTATTTATTCCAATTCTGTTCTGGATAACCACATTTTCCAGCAACTGGAAATGAAAAATAATGATGTTACTTTTGTTCGTATCGATTCGGAGATCAATGAAAACCTGATCGATAAAAAAGATGATACGAAAACTAAGGATTCTGATTTGATCGAGATGATCTTCAATAGTGCATTAAATGATAATATAGAAGCAAGCTTCAGCAAAGATGATTACAAAGCTTTTCTCAAAAAGCATCCCAAAGCTGCAACAATACTAACTCCATTCATCACGATTAAGGATGATAATACAAAAATAAAACCTTACGATATAACCACTTCCGTAAAAGAAGAATTGGGTGAAGAAGCATTTAAAGAGATTTTGGAGAAGGCATTCATCGAGGTCAAAACTGAAACAAAACATCTTAAATCTAAAGATATTCCAGCCATGATCGTATTTAATGAATTCATGCGCAGATTCCAGGAGATGAACATGATGAATCAACCGGATGCTGGAATGGATATGCTAAAGAATCATACTCTTATTGTTAATCCGGAGAACAAAATCATCAAGAAGATCCTACAGCTAAATAAAAAAGATGAGAAGAAAAAAGTTAAGTTTCTTACAAAACACATTCATGATCTTGCATTATTGGAACAGAAAAGATTTACCGGAAAAGAACTTCATGCATTTATTGAGAATGCCAATAAAGTTTTGGAGATGATAAAGTAAGTTTTACCGCTAAGTACGCAAAGGTGCTAAGAAATAAAAAGCCTTCCAGGTTTGAATAATTTGGAAGGCTTTTCTATATTACCACCTCATCCTGCTGTCTGCACCGCCGAAGCTGACTAAGGTGTGTCACACTCCTAACGAAAGTGAGGGTGTGGTAGAAAATATGTAAGAAAACTGTCTTTCTGAGAGATTCTCCTTCCCAAATAAAGTTGAGGACAAGTTACTACAATTCATATGTTAATCAATCAAAAAATAATTATAAATTGACTTTTAATTGAAACAAATAAAATAGAGTTAATAAATGTTCAGGAGGTTATCATGAAAAAAGTGAAGTATTTCATTCTTTTATGTATTCTTATCATTTTGGTAAACTGTGGGAAAAAAGAAGTTAAAAAAGCAGAAGTTGTTGTGCAAAAACCCGAACCGGTAGCCGTTGAAGTAATTAAAGCAGAAGAGCCGGTAGTACTTAAACAACCAGCTGTTGTAGAAAAAGAAGATTATCAATTACAACTTGTTGCTAGTATAGATAAATATATAGTGGAAGATACACAGAGAGTTCTATCAAGAAATGGTTTTAAAACCATTATGACAAAAAGATACAAAAACGGGGAATTATTTCACAGACT
>JAQICU010000333.1 GCA_027858325.1 Candidatus Cloacimonadota bacterium | reverse complement strand
AATTTATTCTATATTGGAAAAAACAAATTTATTTGACAAAGTCACCTGTAATCAGTTGCTTTGCAGGTAACGGTAAATGGAAAGCATATTTTGATTTCCAATTCAGCTCAGCTCCATTTCATAAGGGGAGATTTGAAGAGGGGTTTATTTTATTTAGAAATCAAAATATGTAAAAAATATACATAAAATATTTTTCCCGAGAAATGAATGAATTGAAATTTAATCTTTTTTTAATAAAAAGGAGAAGCAAAATGCGTAAAAGTACAATTATGATTATAAGCATCTTAGCGATGCTGTTGTTAGCAGGAAGTTTAATGGGATTTTGTGCAAATATTAGTGTTGATACAAATTATGATGGATTTGCATATATCGAAATAGTAATTGCTGGAACTAATCCACCGATAGTGGCTGATAGAATACCATCGACAGGTACTTTTGCTATCGATTCAAATTCTAATAATACTCAAACTTCAGGTTATCTTAATCCTGATCATCTCGGGTACATTGCGACAATATATGCTCATAAGGTTGTGAATGGTGTTACCATCACGGATACAGATTCTCATAATTTTCATTATGGGATAGCAACTTTTACACTTACTGTAGATCTAAGTGGGAATGGCGCTGTACCAAATAATCCACAAATGCAAGATTAAATAACTATTTCTGGCAGTACATTTATTCTGTGCTGCCAGAAAATTTGTTTTATTAAGCATGAATTAAACATTAATAGATATTGAATTGCAGGAGCCAAAAATGAAAAAAATGATTTTCATATTTTTGATTTTAGCTATTTTCTCTTATATCATAGCACAGGAATTCCAGATAGATAAGATAGGTGAAATAGCATATGCACAAACAATGACTGGATCTGAAAGTGTTAAAATAGTAGATGATCATCTATATTATTTGACTTCTAATGGACTTGAAATCTATGAAATTAATATAGATGGAAGCATTACAAAAATATCCATATTAACTATTGCGAATTCAGGAAGTATGATTATTAAGGATCAATTTTGTTTTCTTATATCGGGAGGTTATGATAGCCCTTATATTATTCCAGGATACTATTTAACGATATATAAAATCAATATTAGTGATGTATATAATCCAATAATTGAAGATCAAATAGAATATCCTGGATTAAACACATATGGAGGTATGTCCAAGTTTGGTGATTATTTAATATTTATATGGTTAGCGGCTGGTGGTTTCCATTATGATTTTTACAGTATCCCTGAACTGGAATATATTGGTCAGGTTATCTCAGATCATAATCATAGAGTTGTAAATGATAATCTACTATTAAGGCAGGATGGATTGACATTCTATATTGAACAGTATAATCCTCCCGATGAGTTTGAAGTAATAGGTGTTATAGATGTTTCAGCTTATTCTGATGGTAATTATGCTTATGAACATTTTAAAGTAATAAATGAAACAATTTTATCAGCTGTAAACTCAAAGAACATAACTTTTTGGGATATAAGCGACGTTACAAATTGGCAATATCTATCCCGCTATACTCTGCCTGCTAATATTTATATGTTTGGGAATAGACAATATTCTATTATTGGTGAAAATGCAGTAATATTTGATATTGATCTGTTAAGGCTTCTTGATATATCTGATATCACAAATCCAGTTTTAGTTGATTCAACTGAAAGGACAATGACATTTTATGGTCAAGCTTGCGATAATTACGATAATAATTTGTATGTAAGTTCTTCTAATTTTGGAATTCAGCATTACAGTGTTGAAAATAATAATATAGAGCATTCAGGAAGTTATTATGATCATAAAAGATTTTATATCGGTGATATGTACAATGATAAAATTATTGCAAGTAATATTTCTACGGGACTAACTTCTGATGGTTATACTCTATTTAATATTAATGATCCCCTGAATCCTGTCGATCTGGGAGAATGTTTTAATGGAAAAAGTTATTGGATGATCCATAAGCAAGGTGGTTGGATGGTTTTATATAATGGCGGAGAGTATACTTTAGAGATCTATGATATAACTGATCTGGAAAATCCGATACTTAGAAACACACTCACGTTGGATGATTATGGTTATCTCCGTCCAGTTTGCCGTATTGATGAATCTGATCCGAATACATTTTATTTATGGAATTATCAAACGAATATGTTTTGGAAATTTGATATTTCAGAGCCGGGAGAACCTGTGGAACTATTTGAATATGAATTTTCCTCAACAACAAGTGGGTTAACAATTATCAATTCTTTAGCTTATGTAGCTGTTGGTACATCACCCTATGATCTGCTGGTGTTGGATGGATTAGATGAAAATGAACCCTATATTGCAAATGAAATCTATAATTTTTCTGATACTCAATATCTGGATGGTCAAGATAATTACTTAGTAATGCATTGTACTAATACTTCTGGTACTATGGCACAAATTTTTCAATTGGATAATCCCTTGCAGCCGGAACAATACTTTACTTCACAATGGGGTTTAATAATTGAGATACGTAATGATCTTATCTTTTCTAGAACAGGACACATAGTTGCAGTTTATGAGAATAGACCAAATAGTACAGAACCAATTGCAATATTCAATGGTTTGAATTATATCAACAATATAGAGTTAATGGAGCATAATGGAATAAACTATCTCTTCACAATGGAAATGGCAAATATTGGGTTATTTGAATATACCTATGTCCCTAGTTCGGCTAATGATGAACTCCCTAAACCTGAGTTTACACTTTCTAATTATCCCAATCCTTTCAACCCTGAAACAAAAATAGTATTTGATCTTTCGGAATCGGGCCAGGCTAAACTAGTAATTTATAACATTAAGGGGCAGAAAGTAAAAACTTTGTTAGATTGTTATATGAGTCCCGGCAGAAGTGAGATGCTATGGAACAGCAAAGATGATCATGGCAAAAGAGTTTCATCAGGAATCTATTTCTACAGATTGCAAACGCCAACAAAAATTCTTACAAAGAAAATGCTGCTAATGAAATAGCTTCGCCTCAATACGTTCATACTTTCCTACTCCGATACGGTCATTCTTCCTTAGGGGTAAGTAGGATAGGCATTTCATGGGATAAATGTTGTTGAAGTAATTGAGATCTCTCGACAAGCTCCAGCCTTCGTACAACTTCGACCTGGCAGGCGAGATGACACAAGCTGGGAGTAATCAAAATTCAGTAATTAGGAACGGAACAGATCATATCCAATCGGAAATCTGAGATCCCCAGTCAAGCTGAGGATGACATATAGGGTCAATTCCCAGAATTGACCGATAAACAATGTAAGTGTATTTCAAAAAACTAAGGGTCAATTCCCAGAATTGACCGATAAACAATGTAAGTGGTTTTAATCAAACTCGGCTTAGCTCAAACCCCCTTTAGTTCCCCCTTACAAAGGGGTACGGAAATATTACAATCTTAAATTTATTAGATTGATTAAGGGAATTGTTCCTGCAAGTACATTCTCGTTTGAAAGTTGAACTTATCAACAAGAGACAAGAATTCTTAAAACAACAAAGGTTTAAACTAATCACAAAATCCATGTAATCTGAGTCGACTCCACTCAATGTTAACTCATTAAAAATAGTAAAATTACAAATAAAATAAAAAAGATTTGACATATAAAACTCGAATTTGATTTTGACATCTCGTGTAAAATGCCAAGGTAGCAAAACAAAAGAAGCTACTTTAATGCTAAACCTGCAAGACAGGTTTTTAGATCTTTGAGGAGGAAAAAATGGCTAAAGAGAAATTTATAAGAAGTAAACCACATTTGAATATTGGAACAATTGGTCACGTAGATCATGGCAAGACCACACTCACAGCAGCTATTACGCTTTACCTCAGTAAATCAGGTGGAGCAAAGTTTGAAAGTTTTGACAGCAT
>JAQICU010000327.1 GCA_027858325.1 Candidatus Cloacimonadota bacterium | reverse complement strand
CCCCAGTGCCAGCCGGGACTTTCAATTTCGAGCGGTGTGATAAGCTTCTTTCTTTGCCCGGGGAGTAGATCAGTTGCTCTCTCGGAAACTGTATTCCCATCAATAAATAGTTCATAGATCACATCAGGCTGCGGATCTTTTGAATGATTAAACAGATCAAATTCTATCTGTTTTTGCATGCTGCGATTCAAGATCTCATTTTCAATAACAGCATTCTGACAGCTGATATTATTTTTACTTTCATTATTAGATGTGGGGATAAAAAAGGTGGGGAATTCCAAATTTTGGGAAAGTTCATACTTTTGCATATCAGTAATAAAATAGATCTCTTTATTGGGAAGATGCGTCTCCTTTAGTTTTTTTTCTGCAGCTTTCAAAACGTCTTCCAGTGCTATTATCTTTGGTGATATTGTTATCTCATCGATCAATTTATCAGATAATTTCCCAATATTAATTCCTGAATGGAGGTTGTTCCAATGATCGTTTAAAGTAAATAAAATTGTGTTATCATTTTCACTGATCATTTCATTGATCTGATGGGCAATTTGCTTAGCTTTTTCCAGATCGGTCTGCGTATCAACCAGATAGTTCATGCTGTAGGAATTATCAATTATCACAGCTATAGCAGTTTTTGGATGTGCGTCTCCTTCCTTTAGAAAATCAGCTTTGATCGCAGGTCTGGCAATTGCCATGATCACGAATAGAATTATTAATATCCTGATAAGAAGTAAAAGAAGATTTTTCAGGTTTATCTTACGTTTTTGCTTCTGCTGGCTCTCTTTGATGAATCGGATCGAACTGAAGATGACCTTGTGTGGTTTCTTCTTGGCAAACAAGTATATCAAGATCGGGATGAGAATAGCCGAACTTAACAATAATATTCCTGAATTTAGAAATGATATCATTATTTAGTAAAAACGAATTTCCAATATCCAACAAGAAATGCCCAATGATCAAGTTTTATATTGTTAACGTTCATTGTTCTTTTTAGCAGTATCAATACTTTTGAATAATATTGAGATCAACTCATCTGTTTCATGCAACAAAGAGGATAATGTTGCTGAGGATTTAATTAATTTTGATTTTATTATTATTTTCAACCATACTTCAGTTTCTCTCATCTCTTTTAATGCTATTTTCAATTTATGAATGAAATCAGCTCTTGATTCAGCGCTTTGAGCTTCACCGTAATTTGGAGCGGGTGAAGTTCCACTTCTTAATAATTGAGATGAAATATGTTTGCCTGTTCTAGAAACTGGTAATTGTTCAGAAATCTTGATAATGCTTACAGCATAATCTATAAACCGTTCTTGTAGATCAAATTTCTTATGATTATTTTCTTTTTCTTTCATCCTTTTCTCTTTCCTTTTTCCTTGGACATTCCGTGTTGGTTATTGGATATTGAACATTCATCTTTTTACCTTCAACCATGGAAATTCCTTGTTGAATATTGAACATTGGTCATTGATTTTCTTTCCTTTTTCCTTCAACCTTGGACATTCCTTGTTGAATATTGGATATTTTTTCTTTTTTACTTCTTCCTTGGACATTCCGTGTTGAATATTCATTATTTGACATTGATCTTCTTACTTTATCTTCTTATCCAATATCCGATAAGTTTTGTGAACCCATCCACCCAGATTAGTAGCAATACGATTCATCATTGTATTGGTTTCCAATATCCACGACATTTCAGCATTTTCGATATTCATCTTTTTGTGTTCGTTGGCAATAATAAAGTTTTTGGTATAAAAAACCGTATCGATACCGCGATTCTGATATTCTTTGACAACACCCATTGTGATCACACGCATTGCAGTAATTTTATTCTTTCCTAAAAGTGCATGGAATATCCCAAATGGGAACAGTCTTCCTTTCATCTTTATCCGTATCTGATTATAATCCGGTAGTGCTACATAAAAACCGGCAGGTTCATCATTGACAAAAGCCAGATAGAAAAACTCCGGCCGGACAACGTCGATCATAGAATCAATCAGGTGAAAGAACTCCTTCTCGGTCATTGGTACAAATCCCCAATTACGTTCCCAGGCTTTAGTGTAAACGGTAAAAACTATTTGCAGATCTTTTCGCAATTCTTTCTTGTTTTTGGAAGAAAGTTCCCGCACTGTAAAACGACCCCTTTTCTGCAGTTTATCAGTTACTTTTTTTAAGCGGTCAGGGGTTGGTCTCTTAGGAATAAGGTATGCCAGCAGATCCATTTCTTTGGTCAATCCAAAACCTTCATATAGCTTTTGATACCATTCGAAATTATGAGTCATCATCACAAACGGAGGTGTTTCAAAACCTTTTACTAAAAGCCCGCATTCATCGTTAGTAGAAAGATTCATTGGACCACGCATCGTATCCATTCCTTTTTCTTTCAGCCAGTCATTAGCAGCATTAAAAAGAGCATCTGCCACAGTTTGATCATTGATGCTTTCAAAAAATCCGAAGAAACCGATCTTATCCTCGTGGAATTTATTGTGCTGGGTATTTGTTTGAGCAGTAATTCTTCCAACTACTTTTTCATCTTTGAACGCCAGGAACAATTGAACTTCGGAATGTTCATAATAGGGATTTTTCTTTGGGTTAAAGAAATTCTTCTGATCCATGATGAGAGGTGGAACCCAGTTAGGATCATTTTTATACAACTCGAAAGGAAGCGTGATGAATTGTTTCAATTCTTTTTTAGTTTCTACAGGTTTAATTTTTATCATTTAAAATCCACTCCTTTAAATCGGTTTATCATACATTCTGTATGTTTTGTATACCTCAGCGGTTAGTGTCTTAGCAATTTTGTTCATCATAGTATTTGATTCTAGTATCCATGAAAATTCAGCATGTTTGTATGGATTTTTATGATTAACTGCAGTTTCAAAAGATTTACAATAGAAGACAACATCAATCCCGCGTCCTTTATATTCGTCCAACACTCCCATGATCGTAACACGAAGAGTAGGGATCTTATTAACGTTAAGCAGGAACTTCAACCAGCCGAATGGGAACATTCTCCCTTTCATCTTTTTTAGAACAAAATTGTAATCTGGGAGCGTTACGGAAAGACCCACAGCTTTGCCATCTATTTCGGCAATATAGATAAACTCCGGTCTTACGATCGGTAAAAGTCTATCTACCAGTTGATCAAATTCTTTTGCAGTGCATGGAACATAACCCCAATTTTTCTCCCAGGCCTCTTCATAGATGTGGTATATTGTTTCGATATCCGCCCGTAACTTCTTCTTGTTTTTTGAAGGAAGTGCTCTTATTGTGAAATTTCCCCGATTCTCAATTTTACGTGCCAGTCTGGCAAGTCTTTCGGGTGGTTGTTTCACAGGAACGTAATAAGCTAAGAGATCCATTGCCTTTTTTAATCCGTAGTTTTCAAAAAGGTTAATATAATACTTTGGATTATAAGTCATCAATAGAACAGGAGAAGAATCAAAAGCATCAATCAGTAGACCACAATCGTCATTAACAGAAAAATTTGCCGGACCACGCAGAATGTCTTTTCCTTTTGCAAAAAGCCAGTTTCTGGCAGCTTCAAAAAGAGCATCAGCAACTTTTTGGTCATCAATACATTCAAAGAATCCAAAAAATCCCACTTTATCTTCATGAGTTTTATTATGCATTTCATTCGTTTGAGCTGAGATTCGGCCTACAATTTTATTATCTTTAAATGCCAGAAAATACTGTGCTACCGAATGCTCAAAATATGGATTAAATTTTGGATCGAGAAATTTCTTCTGTTCAGAAATTAATGGTGCAACCCAATTTGGATCGTTTTTATATAGTTTAAATGGGAACTTAATGAAATGTAACAGATCTTTTTTTGTCTTAACCTCAATGATTTTAATCATACTCTAAACTATCTCCTTTTCATAAATGGTATAGGTTTTGCTGTCTTTGGCTTCTATCATTTCAATTAGCCGGATAACCATTTTATTATCTTCCAACACCCATCCCATATCGCAATAATCATATTTAGTTCGGGAATACTGTTTCTGCTTCCAGATCATAATGCCATCCAATCCAAGCCGGCGGAATTTTGGTTTTACACCCAGATAGCCTAATCTAAAACCTTTGGTGTGTTTAGCTCCCAGAATTAGCTTTATAGCTCTGATCAGCTCCAGATGACGGAATTTTCCAATTCTACTTAGTTTTTCAGAAACATTTGGCACTCCACCGAAGAAAGCAGCAGGTTCTCCTTTTATATAGAGGAAGATGAATAGTTTTTTGTCCATGATAAGCAGCATATCGTCAATTATCTGATCAAATTCTTCCTGTGTGAAAGGAACAAAACCGTAGTTATCATTCCAGGCAGCATTATAAATATCCAGCATCTCTTTTTTACGCACTTCCAAAGAACGGTCTCCCCATTCTTCTATCGTAACATCATAGCGGTCTATTATTTTCTGGCATAATCGCACGAGTTTATCTTCCATGGGACGATCTGGTCTTTGTTCCCAAGATAAAACATTTTTCACAGCTTTAAATCCCAGTTTTTCTACCAGGGAAGAATAGTAGGGCTTGTTATAATGATAGTACATAACAGGTCTGGAATCAAAACCTTTGGTTAGGAAGCCCGGAGTGGCATCATTCACGGGAAGATTTTGCGGTCCACGAATTTTATCCATTCCCAGATCCTTTAAAAAACTTATTGCAGCATCTGTTAAGACTTTTGCAACCGATTCATCTTCGATACATTCAAACTGCCCAAAGAAGCCAACTTTATCATTCCAACGCTCATTATGCCGATAGTTGGCAAATGCGTTACAGCGACTAACCATTTTGCCATTTTTTAACACCATAAAGAAACGCATTTCTGCATGCTTGAAGAAGAGATTTTTTGGTTCAAAAAAACCTGTCATTCCAATAAGTTTAAAACCTAAATATTCGTAATCTAAAAGTGGGATGTACTGAGGTTCATTTTTATAAAACTCCCAATGAAAATTTACAAATTGTTTCAGTAGTTTTCGTTCAGTTTTACTTTCATTTCCAAACGAAATCAATTCGAGATCATTATAAGTGGTTCTTTCTATCATTTTTCCCTCTCTTTTAAGTTAGATAACTATACAAATTTAAAAAGCTGTATTTGACTTTCATTTTAATTCTCTCTTCATTATCTTCCCTTCTCAAGGGGAACTTAGTAAATCCCCGTCATTCTGCTTGCCGTGGCGCAGCCGGCATTTGCCGGAGGAGACTGGACGCATCTTTCACGTTGTTCTCCTAAAGAAGAATAGACTAAATTCATTACTTATTTATTCCAAAACTCTTCGTTAAGAGTAACAGCAAGAAGAATCCTCAGAGT
>JAQICU010000079.1 GCA_027858325.1 Candidatus Cloacimonadota bacterium | reverse complement strand
GGTGTACCTGTATCGATGCAGGGTGACAACTCAGTTAGTTGATATGGGTCATTACCTGATAACAGAAATGTTGGATCTTCGTTAGTATTACCTTCCAACCAGTTTATAGTAGCCTCATTAGGTGGATTACCCGGATAGATTGCAGCTTCTCCTCCTTCGATATCACAATATTCAACATTCAGGATAGAAGTAATAGTAGGGTAGTTACCTGTATTTATCTCGTATTCGTAATCTGATTCATTATTATATAGAATATTATTACGAAAGTCAATTTCACCAAAAATACCAAGTGGACAGATTTGTGAAGTATTCTGTGTAAATGTACAGTTATTTACTTCTACCGAACCAGGACTACTGATTCTTGCGATATAGCTTCCATTAGTAGTGGAGTTATTAGTAAATAAGCAATTACTGATTTTTATATCCGGGAAGCAATCCTGTTGAGCAGAAATATTAATTGTATTATATTCTTCATAAGGAAAAGGAGGGATATCTGAATTGGAAAAAATACAATTTTCTAATTCTAAATAATCATCGACTTGACAATAAAAATTAGAAACAAATTGATCAGGACCGATTGAATCATTATTATCAAAAATACTGTTTTTTATAACTACATTCCCTCCATCAAATATTAATCCTGAACAACTTTCAGAATAATTATTTCGGATGATAACATTATTAAGGATTACTCCATCGCATCTATAGAAATATACGGAACCAAAATCAACATTACAATCCTCAACGATAATATTTTTCATTTCTATATTATCAGACTGGAATATAAGTATACTACTTAAAAGAAGTTGATCATCAGAAATAATTGTAAAATTATTGAGGGCATTATTTCCTTTATCATGAGCCATAATATAAGTATATTCACTATAATCGTTACGTAATATCGTATTTGTAGTATCTTCACCTATGAGGGCTACATACTTTTTTCCTCCGAGAGGGAATATTTGGTCGTTTAATTCTCTAGAGTAAATACCAGAAGACACATACACAGATTTAGGATTCAAACTATCTGATTCTATTTTCTGAAGTGCTAATGCAATAGTTTTCATCGGGGTATCGGGAGTCAAACCAATATTATCATCATCTCCATCGGAAGATATATATAAATCGTGATTTATCCTTTCCAAGAAATAATTTTGCGGATCAACTGAAATTTCACCTGTGCTTGTAATACTACGCTGATAATAGGCAAAATAATCAAACTGATCTTGAACCGTAAAGGTATCAACTATTACATGGATATCGTTCACAGCATCACTGGCAAGTATATCAAGAGCATGACCAGCATAATTATTATAAATATTGCATAGATTAACAGGATCAAATATAATATTTGATTCATCTACAATGCAAATACCACCTCCCGTACATGATTGGTTCGAGTAAATACTAATACCGGATAATGCTATATCCGAATTATCTATATATATTCCACCACCAGAGACAGCATTATTGTTAAATACATCACAATTTATAATACTAGCATTAATAGGATCTGTTTGGAATGTTGTAGAAATGCGTATACCACCACCTAATCTGTCAATATCACCATAAATTATATCCCCTGATCCATTTGTAATTGAAAATCCTCTTATAACAGCTCCGAATTCATTACTTTCCAGTCTTAAACATGAACCTTGCTGATCACCGTCAATAACGGTATTTGAAATGTATGTTTCATCTCCGGTTATCAATTCAAGACTGGCAACAGTGATATTTTTTCCATTGAAATTTACATTTTCGTAATACCTGCCGGGATAAACCAGAACAGTATCGCTATGAGCAGATGCATTGATTCCTTCCTGGATAGTTGTAAAGTTGCCTGTACCGTCCTGCTTTATGTGCCAGGTTGTAGAATTAAGCAGAGAATAAGACAAACAAAATAAATACAAGAGATAAACTTTTAATTTCATAATCTCCTCGAATTTTTCATTTTCTATCTCTTACATTCAGTTGATGCTAACGATTGCATTCTCAATCAGTTTTACTTATCAATTTAAAAAAATATCATCAATTAATTTATTCTCTCTTCCATTTTTAAAATGTCATCTTAACACCAAAGATTATCTGCAATTCCTCAGCTATGTAGTTGTTGTATTTCTTATATTCCTGGTTCAACAGATTCCTTGCTTCTGCCATCAGGGAAATGTTATCTCGTAACTTATAAAGTGCAGAGACATCCATCATAAAAGCGTTTTCCAAGTCTTCCTCAATATCATCT
>JAQICU010000059.1 GCA_027858325.1 Candidatus Cloacimonadota bacterium | reverse complement strand
GAAATTGTTTTTCGTATTGTTCCATACTTACCTCCATCTTTTGGTGGTAAGTATATAAAAAAAGGTATTAAATGAAAGGCTTCTTTTCTGCTGCGATCAGCAGCTTAGTTCAACAGGCAACTCCACAATATGCAAGACGAACATAGCGCACGCAATATATTTTTCCACCAATTAAGGAGTGATGCATGGATGGATTCTGGAGTAAGGTGATCCCGCATTTTGGTTAAGTGAAGAAAAATATGAGAGATCTTAGCAAGAATAAACCCATTTTCTCACAGACAAACTCTGAAAGCACCTCAACTTCCCCTCTTGTAGAGGGGTGGCAAGGAGGAGTTGGGAGATTGCAAAACTTCAGGTTAGATGTCAAAAACATATTTGACACCGACATTGATGTCGGAGTCAAATCCAGAATGTATGGAGTCTTTGATTTTCCGGAAACAGAAAAAAAAATAATTTTCTTTGCACCTTTTTAATATTTAGTGTCCATATATATAGAGTGGACATTGTGAATTGAACCAATCTAATAAAACAAAGAGTGGGTGAGATTTTCTGGAATGGACAAAAATAAATAAAATTGTTTACGCAATTCCCAGATTTTATGCCCATATATAGTATGATGTTATATTACAAAGAATCATTTGTGAAATGGAAAAGCGTGAAGTCTTCGGAGAATTATTAAAATTCTATACGCAAGTTGCTGTTTTTACCGATCTGTATAATATGTAGGGTGGATATTATTATTTTTTACAAAATTATTCTCACAGAAAAAAATATTTACAAAAAGAATTATCCAATAATGGTTGTCTTGTGTTTGGAATAAGCGTTTAGGTGATTTATTATAAATCAAATATTTGCCAACAAATACACTTTGTTGGTATTTATTGGTATTTAATAGTATTTGTTAGTATTTGTTGAAAATTATTGGGAAGATAAAAAATATATTTACAAAAAGAATTATCCAATAATGATTGTCTTGTGTTTTGAATAAGCGTTTAGGTGATTTATTATAAATCAAATATTTGCCAACAAATATACTTTGTTGGTATTTATTGGTATTCAATAGTATTTGTTAGTATTTGTTGGAAATTATTGGGGAGGGAAAAACGAAAGATAGTAAAATTATAAGTATAATTCTTCATCGTTTTCGTAATCATGCTAATTTCTCACGAAATGAACTATATGAAGTATATAGAGAAACTTTACCTGACTTGAAAGAGTCGACTTTCGCATGGAAAATTTATCAATTAAAGAAGAGAAAAATAATACAATCAATAAAAAGAGGAGTATATACACTAATTATTAAATCAGAATATCGTCCCGATATCTCAGAGAAACTAAGACGAATATTTTTAACAGTAAAAAGAGAAAAGATCACCGATAATATCAACATCTGGAGCAGTGCCTGGTTGAATGAGTTTATGATTCATCAACCAATGCGATATGTCATTATCTTAGAAGTGGACTCAGATACTATTGAAACAGTATACTATTTACTGAAAGATAATATATATAAGAAAATTTACATGCATCTCAATAAAAATCAAATGCTGAATTACGCTATGGAGGAACAAGAACCTGTTATTTTGCTTCCATTTAAAGGTCGTAGTCCTGTTAAAAAATATGAAAAGATATTAACGCCTGCATTAGAAAAGATCTTAATTGATATATTTGTGAATTCTAAGCTATTTTATTGGATCCAAGGTGAGGAATTGATAAATATCTTTGATGAAGCACATCGTAAATATCAGATCAACTATACTACCCTTATTGCGTATGCTCGAAGAAGAGGAGCAGAAAATAAATTGAAAAAATTCATGATAAAAAAAACAGATATTCCAAAAGAAATGTTTTTATGATTGATCAAAGTATATTTCAAAAAGAATGGTTCGATGAATTAAAAAAGAAGTTCAACTTTGTAAATGCTGCAGTTGCCGAGAAAATGGTACATGCATTAACCTTAACAGAAGAATTATCAAAAACGGATCTGGAGTTTGTACTAAAAGGTGGTACAAGCTTAATTCTTCTGATCTCACCTACGAGGAGATTCTCAGTTGACATTGATATCATTACAAAAGATACAAGAGAAAACATAGAGAGCTATCTTGCTGAAATATGTAGTAAAAGTAAACATTTTACAAAGTATGAATTAGACGAAAGAAGAAGTTATAACGAAGGCATTCCAAAAGCACATTATAAACTTTTCTACGAATCTGTAAATAATGGACGAGAAGATAGAGTACTAATAGATATATTATTTGAAGATATTCATTACCCTTCAGTAATAACAAAACAGGTTAAAAGCCAGTGGGTAAAAACTATTAAACCTGACATTGATGTGAATGTACCATCAATTGAATCAGTCTTGGGGATAAGTTAACAGCATTTGCCCCCAATACAACAGGCGTTCTATACGATATAGGTAAAGCCTTGGAAATAGCTAAGCAGCTATTTGATATAGGTTGTATTTTTGAACATGTAGGAAACATGAGTGATGTTATTAAATCATTCAATAATATTGTAGCTGAAGAGATAAAGTATAGAAATTTGGAAATTGGTAAAGAAGATGTGCTTGAAGATATAATCTCTACAGCAAAATTAATAGCGTCACGGAGGAAATTATCATCAGAAATAGATATATCTCATTACGATGAGATAATAAGTGGTATCAAATCTTTAAATCAATTTCTTATTAATGAAAATTTCAGAATTGAAGATGCAATTCTATCCTCTGCAAAAGTTGCATATATTGCTTCTAAATTACTAAAAAATGATAACACTCCCCTTAAAGTATTTTCTGAAGATCTCAACATCGAAGAATATATAATAGAAGATCAAGCTTATGCTTATCTTAACAAACTAAGAAAATTACCTGGTGGCTCTCTCTTTTATTGGTACCAGACAATTAAATTAATAAAGGACTAAGTATGCCAGATATAATTGACAATAGAGAAGAAAAGTTAGCAGACCAAACTTTTTTTCACCAATTAAGAAGTGATACATGGATAGCTTCTGGAGTAAGGTGATCCCGATAATTATCATATTTTTCCTGGAATATTTTCTAAAAAAGATCAAATTATTCGACCAAAATGCACGCAAATGTAGAAAAGTCGAAATTAAAAAGTAAGAGAAGATAACACCCCACCCGATAAATCGGGTACCCCTCTGCAAGAGGGAAAGGGAACACCCCGTCTTCGCAAAGCGAATCCACCCCTCTACAAGAGGGGAATTTAGAACTTCCATTTGCTGTTTTATTGGCTAAGTTGATGGAAGTGAGAGTATAATTTTCTTTACTAAATAAACTGCAAATTTAATTTTCGGGATTAGAGAATAGAACGGAATCATAATGGAACTAACACGGAATTGATACGGAGGAAACTATGAGTAAGAATTTAACAAACTCACCGCTTGAACGTCAAAATATAATGAACAATCAATACGCCTTGAGCGAGATTGAAAAGGCTATTGGCATTAAAGGTGTTCTATTTGAGGAATCATATCGTTTCACAAAAAAGCAGATAGCGAATTTCTATAAGGTTGATATTCGAACAATTGAAAGATATTTGGATAAATATTCCAAAGAAATAGCTGAAAATGGTTATGATGTTTTACGAGCTAATAGATTGAAAGAATTTAGGTTAGCTATAGAAAAGACTGATGTCACCGACATTGATGTCGGTGACATAGAAATCGACCCCAAAATTCCGTCAATCGGTGTGTTTGACTTTCGTTCATTTTTAAATATTGGAATGCTACTAACAGAGAGTGAAATTGCCAGAGAACTCCGCAGCACTATCCTTGATATTGTTATTGATACTATAAATAAAAAGACAGGTGGTGGAACCAAATACATCAATCAACGTGACAGTAGCTTTGTGATAACTTATTTCAAGAATGAGAATTACCGAAAAGCTTTCACCGATGCGTTACGTGATTATGTAGATATGGGCAATTTTAAATATCCCTTATACACAGATAAGATTTATAAAGCTATTTTCAAAGAAAAAGCAGATGAATATAGAAAAATCCTCAAACTTGAACCTGCTGAAAATGTAAGGAAAACCCTTTATTCGGAAATTTTACTGCTTATTTCTTCCTTTGAATTTGGGTTTTCTGGAATGTTAAAAGAAAAGAGCACGGGATTAGGTAGAAAACTGAATGCTTGGGAAGTGGAAAAACTGTTTTCTGAATTTGTAGAACAACCACACTGGCATCCATTAATTGAAGATGCTCGTGTAAAAATGGCCAGTAGAGATCTGGGTTTTAGGGATGCTTTGCATTTGCAATTGAAAGATTATCTAACTCCAATCCCCAGAGAGGATTTTGAGAAATTCATAGGCAGCAGCAGCAAGAATGTGGAAGAGCAGTTAGAACAGTTTCACGAAGTATTCAAACGTTTAAAAGAAAGAGATTGATGAATATAAATTATTTTGGCTTTGAGACATTGATCCGCATTTATCAGAAAACTATTGAAGTTTCGGGTGGTGGTAGTTCAGGGATAAAAGATCAAGGACAAATCGAAAGTGTATTACAGCATATTCAAAATGATCTATACTATCCTACATTTAAAGATAAATTAACGCATCTATTCTTTTCCTTAAACAAGTTCCATTGTTTTTCAGATGGTAATAAACGAATTGCAATTTCTGCTGGAGTATTATTTCTGAATCTAAATGGATTTATATTTCGTGTTGCTGACTTCATCACAGAAATGGAAAATATAAGTTATCATTTGGCAGCGGGTAAAATTGATAAAGAACTTCTCAAAGAAATAATTACTGCTGTTTTATACGATGATATGGAAAATGAAGAATTGAAGTTAAAAGTACTTACAGCAATTAAGTAATATGACAATATCCATGAAAAAAATCAAAAATCTGCCTAAGAATAAATATCTCAGCTACAAAACCATTTCACACAAATAAAGGAGAATACATGGACGGATTCTGGAGTAAGGTGATCCCGCATTTTGGTTAAGTGAAGAAAAATATGAGAGATCTGAGCAAGAATAAACCCATTTCCTCACAGACGAACTCTGAAAATTCCCCTCTTGTAGAGGGGTGGCAGACGAAGTCTGACGGGGTATTTAAAAACTACAAAAAGCTTCCCTACAATCCCAAATTAAAAGATAGAGTCAGAGAACTAAGAAAAGCAGGTAATTTAGCGGAAGTGCTTTTCTGGGATCAGGTAAAAAATAAAAAATTTCTTTCACTTGATTTTCATCGCCAAAAAATTATCGGGAATCTATCTCTTTGCAGAAAAATTAATTGGCTTGACGAAGAATTATGATTTTCATTTACTAACTTTTGTAATAAAGGAGAGAAAATGAAGGTTGATCATTTATTTTCGGATAATGGGAAAATAGAAGAACAATTTGTTTGTTTTGCTTACCAATTAGACTTCCTAAACGACATATGGCATTTAAAGAGCAGTTAAAAAAAACTACACGAGATTATCGTGAGGAGACCTAAAATGAAAAAAATAGTAATTTTTTCTTTGGTAATTTTTATCTTTTGTACAAGTTTATGGGGTGAATTTGAAATTGATCTGGAGAGTGGGGCAATTTTTACAGGATATAACGATGTTCGCATACCAGGAAATCAGGGCACATTATTTTCTTTAAAAGATGATCTAGAGACTGATATAGAAACTTTTTTTCGAGCTCGCCTAAATTATCATTTCAACCCGAAGCATCATATTTCTTTGCTTTATGCACCACTTATTGTGGAAGCAAATGGTAATGTGGATGAAAATTTGGAATATCAGGGAGAAATATTCCCTGCCAATACAGATTTGGCCTGTACTTTTAAATTCAATTCCTATCGACTTTCCTATCGCTATGATTTTATTCGGAAGGCAGATCTGACTTTTGGAATGGGCTTCACAGCCAAGATTCGCGATGCGTTAATAAGTTTGGAAAGCGATAATATTAAAGCGAAAAAAGAAAATATTGGTTTTGTTCCTATTATCAATTTCAGATTGGTTTGGGATATCATTGTACCTCTATCTGTAATTTTTGAAGGTGACGCTTTGGCTGCTCCACAAGGTAGAGCCGAAGATGTGGCTCTTGGTTTAAAATATCAGATCAATCAAAATTTGGGATTGAGATTAGGTTATCGCATTTTAGAGGGTGGAGCCGATAATGATGAAGTCTATACTTTTTCACTGTTTCATTATGCAGTTTTGGGTTTGAATTTTAGATTTTAAATTTACATAACCTATTGGATGTTTGCGAATAATTTTGCTCAACAAAGAAACCATTTTAACCTTTTCTAATTGACAGCAAATCACTCTCTAAATCTTATTCTGTTTGATTAAGGAGTGACACATGGATGGATTCTGGAGTAAGGTGATACCAATAATAGGATTGACGAATTAAATAGCAGGTTGAATGTGGGATAGAGGTAGGAGATTGATATGAAACCTGTACAATATCATTATGGTGGATTTCCACCAAAACAATTGAATTTAGAAAAACTTATACCACTAATTGGTCCGACCAATGCAGCAGTTGCTCGCTACGACAGTCTGCTTTCCGTTATTCCCAATGCTGCTGTTCTTCTTAGTCCTTTAACGACTCAGGAGGCTGTTTTATCATCGCGCATCGAAGGCACACAAGCCACAATGGGTGAGGTTATGGAATACGAAGCTGAAGGTGATAAAAATTTTAGCGAAGAAAAGAAAGTCGACATCCAGGAGGTCTTAAATTATCGTAAAGGTATGTTGCATGCGATGAATGCGATGGGAAAACTTCCTTTATCCCAAAGAGTAATATTGCAAGTCCATGAGATATTAATGGATAGTGTTCGTGGACACAGCAAATCCCCAGGGGTTTACCGCAAAATACCAAACTGGATAGGTCCGGCAGGCTGTACTCTCGAAACTGCGAGTTATGTTCCTATCTCTGCTGATAAGTTAACAGATGCAATGAGTGATTTTGAAAAATATATCCATTTAGATAGAGTCCCAGATAGACTTATCCAATTAGCAGTGATGCATGCAGAGTTTGAATCAGTACACCCATTTTTAGATGGAAATGGTCGTTTGGGTAGAATGTTGGTACCACTATTTCTCTGGGAAAAAGAGCTTATAAATCAACCCATGTTTTATATCAGCTCATTTCTGGAAGCTAATCGTGATGAGTATTATGATCGACTCCTGGCAGTTTCCAGAGATGGTAGCTGGACAGAGTGGTGTGAGTTTTTCTTAAAAGCTGTACAGACACAAGCAGCTTCAAATGAAGCTAAAGCCAGAGCAATTTTGGAGTTATATAACAATAAAAAATTACAGATGGCAGAATTAACACATTCTCAATATAGTATTATAGCCTTAGATTGGATATTCCAACGCCCAATCTTCAAAAGCAGTGATTTTATTCATTCAGTAGACATTCCTAATGCAACAGCAAAACGCATTATTATCGTATTCCGGAAAAATGATCTTCTCAAGACTTTGGAAGAAGCTGCAGGTAGTAGATCAGCTGTCTATGCTTTTTCTGAGTTATTGAACATTGCGGAAGGAAGAGATGTATTCTAATAGATCATTTAATATATGTATATCTTTTGTGGATCACTTATGCACCTTAATATGCTTTGTGGCTCATATAATATAAATAATGATCCACAAAATAATTTACTGCTCAAAAGTGAGCGACAAATGACTCAAAGACGTATTAGCGAAGCAAGGATGATCATTGGGAAGTAGTGAATAAAAAAGATTAAGGATTTACCCAAAAACGAATGTCCCAGACCCCAAATATTTTTCCAACAATTAAGGAGTGACGTTATGGATGGATTCTGGTTGAGTAAGAAGGAATATGAGAGTTATTCAAAAGAAGGGAAGAAAAAGCTAACACCTCGTCTTCGATAAAATCGAATCCACCCCTCTACAAGAGGGGAATGAAACACAAGGGAAACACACTGGCCGATAAATCGTGCACTCCTCTGCACTTCTCTTTCTAACTCCTTTTATTCAGTTTTATCTATTTTCTTACTTTGCTTTTTCTCGTTTACGTACATTATTCCTATGGGAGCCCAGATAAACAGCAAATGAGCTGTAGTAGCTCCTGAGATTATATTTCTAATTTCATCTGTGTACGGAGTACCTTTTAAGACAGTGGATGTCCAGATTATTATACCACCCCAGATCAGTGCACTTAAAATGATGGTCAAACCAGATTTGAATTCACTCTTCTTTTTAGTCCATAACAGCATAATATTAAGCAACTGCACATGAACGATAACTCCAATATACAGAATTTTACTCACGGCTTCTTTGTATTCTGTGCCTTTCAGCACAACAGCAGACCCAACAATTACACTCGCCCAGATCAGTGTGCTCCCAATCAATAAAGCAGCTCCAATTTGCTTTTTCATTATTGTTCTCTCCTTTTTTTAATATTGTTTTGTTTTATAACCATTATTGTTCAAAAGTTTTATCAGCCCGTCTTCTCCTACAAGATGTACTGCACCAATAATTATGAAATATACTTTTTCTTCTTTATTGTTTAGAAGTTTTTCAATTTTAACCAGGATCTTTTCATCACGTTCGGTAAACATTTTATGGTAGAAGTCAATTATTCCGGGTAATTTTTCTTCAAGCTCTAACATCTTAACTTTTGTAACTGTTTTCATCTTTTTCGTATCTCCGGTTTTCCAGGCTTCCAGCATATCCATGAAAATAGTTGTACTTTGTTCATAATCATCTATGGAATATTGTAGATAATCAATTTGAGTCTGATCATCCATTGAAGATAAAGCTTCCAATTGTGAGATAGCGGTTTCTAGCTCCTTTATTGGCATTTCACTTTCATGTGCTTTATTCAGGAAATGCAGATCGATACCTAATCCGGTAGTTATATCAATCTTCTGCAATGCACCAAGTCCCAGATTTAGACTCACAAACCAGGGTTTGAATGCTTTCAGTTGTTCTTCCGTAAGTCCCAGCTCCTGCATTTTCAATGAAATGTTATTGAATAGTTCTTCATCAATAACGGACTGCAGATTGATGCTGTCTTGATATACAGCATTTAAACCAATGAAGCTGCTTACTTCATTCTGATCGAGGGTTGTGGCATCCACGTCCACTACCAGCACATCAGATTCTTGGAATGCAGTTTCGATCTGTTCATCCAAAGGATAAACATCCTTCGGCATTGTGTGGATGGAACCCAGGAGATATGCCGTGTTTTTACCTCCCTGTATTTCCCACATAAAATTCTTGCTCCAGATCTGTGTAGAAAATATAAGACAAATTGCTGCTACGATAATGATCCTTTTCTTCATTTCTTCTCCTTGAGTATATTTTTTTCTTCTACTCTCATATATTTATACATG
>JAQICU010000161.1 GCA_027858325.1 Candidatus Cloacimonadota bacterium | reverse complement strand
GCAAATAGACAACCCTTGACTTATTATTTGCTCGTCTTTTATCATCTTACTAATCGCATCAGGATTTGAAAAATCAAATCCAATGCTCATGGCAAGATGACGTGGCACGCCGCCGTTAGTGGAAATTAATACAAGATAAATCAGTGAGGAAAAAAATGAAAAAAATCTATTTTCCGTTTACTGCAATAGTTGGACAAGAAGAACTTCTTCTCGGAATAATCCTTAATATTATTAATCCCAAACTTGGCGGATTACTGATTAAGGGAGTCAAAGGTTCCGGAAAGAGTACATCTGTTTATTCTATGACAGACATAATACCGGAAATCGAAGTTATGAATGATTGCAAATTCAATTGTAATCCGCAACAACCGGAATACTGGTGTGAAGGTTGCCGAAACAGTAATTCAACTGAGAAGGTGAAAAACATTTCCATGAAAGTGGCAAATATTCCAGTTCCGTTGAGCATTACAGAAGACAGACTACTGGGAAACGTAGATGTTGAGTTACTTCTAAAAGAAGGAAAACAACGATTTATTCCAGGACTACTTGCGAAAGCGCATCGCCAAATTCTGTATATTGATGAAGTGAATTTGCTTCCAGATCATATTGTTGATGATATTCTCGATGTTTCATCAATGGGCTGGAATCACATAGAACGTGAAGGCTTTTCCGTATCACACCCGTCTGAATTTCTATTGATCGGAACTATGAATCCAGAGGAAGGAGAACTTCGTCCACAGATTCTAGACAGATTTCCGCTTTCAGTAGAAGTCGCTTCAGTTACAAACGAAGCTTATAGAAGAGAAATCATTAACCGAAATCTCGCATATGAAAAGAACCCATCAGAATTCAGAAAACAATTCCTACAAGAAACAGAGAATCTTAAAAATCTAATAATACTCAGCAGAACATTATTAGAAAAAGTCGAAGTAAAATCCGAATTTTATGACATCGTTGTTAATTTCTGTGCAGACAAAAAGGTAGATGGACACAGAGCTGACATTGGCATTATTAAAACAGCAAGAACTCACGCAGCTTTTGAGATGAAACTACTGGTAGAACTGCGGCATATCAAACAGGCTGCAAAATTCGTTCTAGGACATAGAACAAGGGAAGGAGGACTTTCTAAGCCCTTAACAGAGGAGGAGATTGATATTTTCTTCGACAACCTAAAAAAAGAAGATTTTATCAAAGAAACAGATAGAAGTATTGGAATTATTAACAAAGAAATAAATCTCTTCAGCGAGGGAGGGTTAATACAACAAGAAAAAAAATGATAAGGGCTTTGGCTGATGCTGTAAACTGGCTCGAATCCCAAAGTCCCGAAAATTTAGAGTCCGAAATCCCTAAGCTTCCAATCAGATTTTTAGAAGATAGCGGCTTGTCTCAACAGCAGCAAAAACTTCTTCGCGAGATGGTAGAGATGTTCAAAAGGTATCACAATAGCGAATTGAATTTAATAATGTTAAAGGGAATAATCAATTTTCTTTCAGATCCTGATAATAAAACAACAATTCTTCCTTCAGAAAGACCAGGGAAATCTTTGTTTATGTTTGATCAGCAAGTATCGGTAAAAGAAATTGTGAAACAAATATTGGGATTGGTTAAAAATCGGAATAACGAACCAACAGCTACAAATAACTTACCAAAGTATCGAACAGTTTTAATGAATAAATTATTCAAACAAAATGAAGAAAAGAGCAAATTTTCAATCGACACCAAAGATTTGCAGAAAGTTAGGATGAGTTTTGCCAAAAGAGAAAAGACAAAACATACAGGTCACAGAAATAATAACCTTTCCTTAGACAAAGGTAGAATCATTAGATATTCAAAAGAGCAATCAGGAAATATCGCAATCTCACCAACAATCTTTAATGCGATCCAAAATGGAAATTACTCTTTAAAAAATAGAAAATTCGATATTCAAACGGAAAATTTCCTGTATCCTAAGTATGAAGAGAATGTGATCTATAATATTATGCTCGTGCTGGATACAAGTAAATCGATTTCCTGGGTTATACCGCATATCGAGAAATTCATTTCCAATATTACATCTAATGTTTCTAATTCCAGAGATAAATTGGGTTTGATAACATTTAATGATGATATAGCTCAGATCTTTCATTACCCTACTTTAAATGTGAAGCAGGTGATCGGAACTATTAACAAAATTGAAGCAAAAGGTCAAACTCCTCTGGGTGAAGGGCTGAATCTTGCAGTTAATATTTTTTCTAAAGAGCAATACAAAATTCAGGGAATGAAAAATCTTATTATTCTAATCTCCGATTGTTTTCCTGAACCTTTAGCAGGAGGACATAAAGATCTATTAGACGAACCATCTTATAAATTAGTTATCTCTGCTGCAGAAAAGATTAAATGTCAAAAAATCGGATTTATTATTATCAATCCAGCAGAAAAAGATGAAGGAGAACTTAATTGGGGTAAGAAACTTATCAAGAAAGTAACTGACATTACCAACGCAAAATATATAGAAGTAAATCCCACAACCAAATATAATCTGCTAAAAGGAGAAACAGCTTTTGTTGATGAAGAAAAATTGACTGAATTCTATACAGCAGTAAATGAGGTTAAAGTGAATATATGAGTTTTATAGTGTGCTTTCAGAAGATATTAATTTCCACTAACATGCAGCTCGTGCGACAAGAAGTTGTATAATTAATTGTGAAGCAATGGTAAAGCCACATTGACTTCACCTGATTTTTCACAATCAGTAGCCTACCGGGATGTGCGTTGAAAGTAA
>JAQICU010000130.1 GCA_027858325.1 Candidatus Cloacimonadota bacterium | reverse complement strand
ATAACTAAAACTTTCTGTAGTAAATCACTTTATTTTTTCTATCAATTGTCATTCATACAGAACAGTATATTTTTCTGAAAAATTGTATTATCCATTTAATTGGGCAGGCGTGAAACCTTCTCCGGATCTTGGGTTGAGTCAAACGATAGGGGAGAGTGTTGCCAGCTTAATCATGAATCAAGCTAACTCAGCTCCATATGCACCTTATGCAGCATCAGGAAGAAAAGGTAATGCTCACGACTGGTTCTATAAAGCACATGGAACTATTCAACTCCTGATTGAATGCGGAACGGAAAATCTTCAACCCAATAATGATCCACCTTTATATCTGGTAGATGACACATGTGAAAGATGCAGTATTGGAGCATATTGGCTACTTGATAGAGCTTTAGGCTATAATGCGCCAGGAGCTATGCTTACCGGTCACATTACCGATACAAATTCAGGTGAACCGCTGGTTGCAGAAATCATCATTGAAGAAGCTGATGCTTCCTATTTTGACCCACGAACTTCAGATGAACTTTACGGTCGTTATTGGCGCCCTCTGTTGGCGGGAACTTATACAATGAGAGTTGTGAAAAAAGGATATGAAGAACAATTAGTTGAGAATATTACTGTAAATAACTCCGTATGGAAAGTAGAAGATGTTCAGCTTACTCCAATCTCGGAAGTGATCGTGAGTGGTACAGTAAACTCAAATGGAAGTCCTGTAGATGCAACCATAATTGTTGGTAATGGGGAATATGTTTCAGTGGATACAATTGAAGTTGTAAACGGAGATTTTACTTTCTCAAATTTTGAAGGTGAGCATCAATTAATAGTTTTTGCTGAAGACTGTGTGCCTTCAACAACAATAATAGATTTTCCTGCCGGAACATATGATCTGGATACAGAGTTATCTGAAGCTGTTGAAGTATTTGCAGAAAATTGGGAAGATAGCCTTTCCAACTGGACAATAGCAGGAGATTGGGCAATTACCGATAACTCAATTATTGGAGATTATGCTGTAACAGACAGCCCTGATGAATTTTACGAAGATGGTTCTACTGCAACTTTAACAACAGTAAATCCAATAAATATGAATAGTGTAAGTAATGATGTATGCATAACTTTCTGGCATAAATATTATGTTGAACACGATTATGATTATTGCATTATAGAATATTCATTCGATGGCTCAAATTGGACGGAATTAGCTCAATTTTCAGGTGTCAGTGATGATTGGATTCAGGAGTTCATTTTTGTACCGGAACTTGTAGATCATTATGTCTATCTTCGATTCAGATTAACAGCAGATAATGTTCTGAATGATCCCGGTTGGTGGATTGACGATGTTAAGGTAATTGCCTCAACAGGTGCTTCAGCAAATAATAATATTCCAGTATACAAATCTGCACTTCATGATAATTATCCAAATCCGTTTAATCCTGAAACAACAATTTCATTTTCTGTAGCACCAACGTCCTCGTTTGTGACTCTCGACATTTACAATATAAGAGGACAGATGGTGAGAACGCTGATCAATACAACATTAACCTCAGGTTTTCATACAGTAGTCTGGGATGGGAAGAGCGATGTCGGTAGGTCTGTAGCATCCGGTATATACTTCTATAAAATGCAGAACGCAGATTATACCAAAACCAGGAAAATGATCCTCTTAAAATAGATGTATTTCACTTAATAAAATCAAGTCAGAGCACCCATTTTGGGTGCTCTTTTTTTTATCTTCCTGCATAAATTTTGAACTATAGTTTGGAATAATTATTGCATTAATAATAGAAGTTAGAATATATAAAGGAAGGTTGGAAATTTAAATGAGAAAATCACTATTATTATTATTATTACTTTTTGTATCTATTCTAGGTGCGGAATGGGTAGCGATCCCAGAAAATACAGAACAGAAGCTATTTGATCATAGCTCAATCGGGAAAGAATATACAGAAGTTAATTTTACATTGAATGGCTATAATGTGGAAACGATCAGAGCGAATGAAACAGATTACATGAAGATAAGCTATAAGGACGAAGGTAACTCATTAGAGGTAGGCAAACCGGATCTTCCCAAATTTACCAGATTGATCTCAATCCCTGATGAAGGGTTTGTCAGTTTTGAAATTATTTATACAGAAGAAGAGATCGTTAAAGATATAAATATTTATCCAGCTCAGGAACTACAAAGTGAAAGTGTCAGTAAACCATTTGAGTTTGTAATCGATGAGGATTATTATACGTCAGGATCATCCTTTCCAGCTAATATAGTAGAGATCGGAGAACCCGTGATCCTCAGAGATCAGCGTGTTGTAAGTATTTCAGTTAATCCATTCCAATATGATCCGCAAACAAAAGATTTGAGAATTGTAAAAAATGTAGATATAGTAGTTAACGCATCCGGCAGAGGTGGAATAAATCCTAAAACATCTGATAAAAAGAAGTCCCGTTTCTTCGAGCCTTTATACCGGTCATCAATTTTGAATTATGATTCTGTAACGGAGCGGGATGGTGAATACCAGGATCCAAGCTACCTGTTTATCTATCCTAATGATGCTGATCTACTCTCCGAACTTGAGGATTTATCTGACTGGAAACATCAGAAAGGATTCAACGTAGCACTTGCCAGTACAGCAGTAACCGGAACATCAACTACTTCCATAAAGAACTATATCCAAAATGCTTATGATACCTGGGAATATCCACCTGAGTTTGTCTGTTTCGTTGGTGATGTGGGTGGCACATACAGCATTCCAACCTACTATGCAAGTGGAGGCGAAGGCGATCATCCTTATGCCCAGCTGGCAGGAAATGATGTGTTGGAAGATGTATTTCTAGGTCGGATCTCAATATCTTCCATCACAAATCTGCAAACCTATGTTGCTAAAGTATTGAGTTATGAGAAAGAACCCTATATGGTTGAGACAAATTGGTATGATCATTCTGTGATGGTGGGAGATCCATATGGTTCAGGTCCATCTACTATTTTCACCAAACAATCTATTGTTGAGTCTATGCAGCAGCATGCACCGAATATAATTGCCACAGAAGTTTATTCCGGAAGTTATTCCAGTATGATGGTCAGCAATTTAAATTCAGGAGTAAGTTATTTTAATTATCGTGGCTACATGGGCATGAGTAGTTTTGGTAATTCACAAATTAGCAACCTCACTAATTATAAGAAGTTACCCTTTGCTGTTTTCCTGACCTGTGCAACCGGAAACTTTGCTTCAGAAGCATCTTGTAGAAGTGAAACATTTATCAGATCTGGTTCAGCCGGTAACCCAACCGGTGCGATTGCAGCTATAGGAACTGCAACAACTGGTACTCATACCAACTTCAATAATTGTATAGATGCCGGTATCTATTATGGTATTTTCGCAGATGGCATTTATAATCCGGGAGGTGCAGTAAACAGAGGTAAGCTTGCCTTGTATGAACATTATCCTCAGAATCCAGGTGGTTATGTGGATATATTTTCACATTGGAATACACTAATTGGTGATCCTGGAGTTGAACTATGGACCGGTATCCCGCAGGATCTGGTTGCAGATTATGAAACAGAGATCTCTCCCGGAACCAATTATCTGGAAGTTACAGTTACAAATGACAATGGGATCCCTTTGGAAAATGCCTGGGTAACAGCACTGATGGGCGATGATGAAATATTTGTAACAGGTTATACAGATGAAAACGGCTATATTGCTTTGGCGATCAACGCATTGGATGAGGGTTCAGCTACCCTTACGGTTACTAAACATAACTATATTCCTCATCTCGGAGGATTTGATGTAGGAATAATTGATAGATTTGTAAATGTGATCGATGTGCTGATCGATGATGATAACACAGGAACATCATCCGGCAATGATGATGAACTGATAAATCCGGGAGAAGATATCGAGTTGCGTGTTAGCCTTAAGAACTTTGG
>JAQICU010000046.1 GCA_027858325.1 Candidatus Cloacimonadota bacterium | reverse complement strand
ATATATAAGCTTTCCAATTGTTTCATCGGAACTTACCTTAAAGAACTCATAGAATGAACGGCTGGCTTTTATTACTTTTAACTCCTGATCAAGAACAAGTAAAGGCTCTCGCACAGTGTTAATTACACTTTCGTCGAATTCACTTACTTCAATTGCGGATTTCAATTTGTTTTTTGAAAAGACCGGGCTATTTACAGTCTTTATTTTTTCTTTTTTCAAGTTAACCTCTACTTATAAAGTTCAACCATTGCGAAGGTTCTCGTCTGCTCGATCTTGGTTAGTTGCTAGAATTCCAGCATCGTTTGTATACAAGCCGATGCACGATTCGCAAGATTTTTAAAGCGTCGGTTCTGCAATTCTGTTGGCAAAATGTTCTCTGATCCTTTCATTTTTACCAGGCAATACATTATTTTAAACTTACTTTTCATCATTTTAAACTCCTTTACCAGTGCGATTTTCTTTTTTCTCCAGTAATAAAATCTTATTCTTCAATTGAGAGATTTTAATTTTACATTCGGATAATAAATTAGTCATATCACTGACTTTTTTTGTTTCTGTGGATTCAAGCTCATAGACTCTTGCCCGTAATCTGGAAAGTTCCATAATAAGTTGTTCTTTTGTTTTTTCTTTTTTCATAATAAATTCACCTTTACCTTTGAAACCTTAATAAAATTACATTCATTTATTTAAGCTTCCAATCGAATAAACAAGAAAGGTGAAAATTAGGTCAATAGGTGGAATGCTGATTTTTTTGTAGGGAAAACTCTACTGATCTTGTAAGATAAATCCTACAAATTTGCTAAACTATGAATATAAGCTAATGTACGAAGGTTATTTTTTTAGAAAAGTCTTAAAATATTTATTTGGAGAATTTTTCTGTCAGATTGTGTTTATGGGCATATTTGATTAAATCGTAATTTGTTTTTAGTTGCAATTTATCCAAGATACGAGATCGGTATGTGGTTACTGTTTTAGTGCTTAAACAAAGCTCTTTAGCAATATCACCTGTGGCTTTCCCTTCTGCTAATAAACAGAATACCTGGAATTCTCTGTTAGTAAGATTTTCATGTTTAGGTTGTTCTATGTTATCTTCCAACATATAAGCAATTTTTTCGGCAACCGCAGAACTGAGAAATTTTCCGCCCGAACGAACCTTTTTGATAGCGTCCTCCAGTTCATCGGCAGCACTGGTTTTAGTGAGGTAACCGCAGGCACCATTTTTTAATGCTCGAATGATATATTGTTTGTTATCATAAACACTCAACATCAGAATCTTTGAATGCGGTTTGATCTTCATTATCTGATCCAAAGCGTCCAAACCTCCGCCTTTGGGCATGGAAATATCCAGCATAATAATTTCGTAGTCATTTTTTGATGCTTTCAAAATAGCATCCCGGGCATTATCAACTTCATCCATGAGAAATGTTTTGGAAATATGTTTGAGAACTTGGACAATTCCTTTGCGAACAATTGGGTGATCATCTGCGACAAGTATTCTGATCATAGCTTGCTCCTATATTAAATAAATTCTACTAAGTTCTGCATAAAACAACTAAGTCTTTGCGATTAACCTTTCAGAGGAATTCTGCTGAAGCAATCTATATTGCTAACCAATGGTTATATTTAGAGATTGCTTCGCTTGAAAAGCATGAAGATCACTCGCAATGACTAAATATGATTTTTCTTTATAAACGCACTCTATTATGCAATAATTCCTACATTTCATTTGAAACCGGAATCCGAATCTTTATAGTTGTTCCTTTTCCGGGAACACCTTTAATTTCCATTTTACCATTCCAGATATTCAGCCTTTCTCTAATGCCTATCAATCCAAATGATAGCGAATCGGAAATTTGTTCTTCTGTAATTCCTGTGCCATAATCTCTAACGGTAAGGGATATGGTTGTTTTATATTTTCGCAATTTCATACTGACTTTTTTAGTTTTGGAATGTCGTATTATATTTGTGAAAATTTCCAGGAAGATCCGGTAGATTGATAAAGATAAATCGGAATCAAGAGTAAAATGCTGAGGTTGGCAAATGAAATTGGTCTTAATCCCGGATGATTCCTCAAAATCAGCAAGTCGTGTCTGCAGGGCAGCGACTAAACCAAGATCATCCAGAACAACCGGTCTTAACTCCTTAGTTATGTCTTGAATGGTTTGAATACCGCTATCAATCATGCTCTTCATCGAATCTATATTCTCGATATTATTTTGCACATCAGGAATGTTTTTACCAAGAAGGGTCAATTGGATTTTTATTGCCGTAAGCAGTTGTCCTAAACCATCATGAATACCTCTAGCGATCTTCTTTTTCTCTTCTTCTATTTTTGTGGCCGTATAGATAGTCAGATTTCGGAAATCTTCATGTGATTCTTTTATTAACTTCTCCGCCTGTTTGCGCTCGGTGATATCCCTACTTGATCCTCTAATACATATTACATCCCCATTATCATCAAAGACTGGAATTAAAATAACCTGATAGGTATATACTTTCCCATCGGGCATAACTGTAACAGTTTCTTCCTCTACTATTTTTTTTTTTGAAAAAACTTTTTTATGTAATACTTGCCATTCTTTTACAATATCTTCCGGAAAACCAAGTTCATAATGGTTCTTTCCTATTATCTGATCTTCAGAAAGTCCCATTGCATTGCAGGTACTTTTGTTTACTGCTGTGTGACGGCTTTCTTTATCGAAACTGTATATAAAATCGGATGTGTTGTCCACCAGAATGCGGAAATTATTCTCGCTTTCTTTCAGCGCTTTCTCAGCCTGCTTGCGTTCGGTGATGTCCTGCCCAATTGAAAGTAATCCTATTACATTCCCGTCGGAGTCTTTAAGTGTATTGTCATACCACTCGATTTGACGTTCGCTCCCGTTCTTCATTATAATAGAGTTAACGTTGCCTTTAATCTTTATATCAGCAATAGATTTTTGGAACAAGGTGCGGATCTTCGAATGGTCTACCTCCGGTAGAAAAGTTCTGAACCAGTCCTTACCCTTAACCTCTCCTAGCGTATATCCAGAGATTTCCTCCATATAATGATTGAACTGAACAATCCGACCTTGTTTATCCAGAACCAATATGATAGCCTGGGCAGTGTTGAGTATGCCCTCAGCAAAGTCCCGCTCTAAACTCAGCACCTCCACCGCCAGCTTGCGCTCTGAAATGTCTAATCCATAAACGTTTACAAAATCTTTTTCAATGATTGGAGCAAATGTAAGGGAGAATACATTATCAGCAATTTCAATATCCGCACTTTTTATTTCGTTA
>JAQICU010000040.1 GCA_027858325.1 Candidatus Cloacimonadota bacterium | reverse complement strand
GAATATTACGATTCATTGAACAAAATTTACAAAGAAGTTATCAATAATTATTAAAATGCAATTCGTTAATTTATTTGGATTTGATATTGCAAATGTTACAATGCATGAAGCATGCGAATTAACTATAGAATACGCAACTAATACAGATAAATATTATGCCATTTTCACTCCTAATGCAAATATGATAGTTAAAGCCATGAAAGACGAAACATTGTTTAAGGCATTAGTAAAAGCTGATCTATTATTACCTGATGGTATTTCTTTATTAATTGCTTCAAAAAGAATTGGTAATTCCCTAAAAGAAAAAGTATCTGGGAGCAGTTATTTCGAAAAGAGTTGTTCCGTTTTAGCAGAAACAGGAGCAAGGATTTTTCTTTTAGGTGCTTCTGAAGGTATTGGTGAAACGGCTGCAAAGGAATTGAAAAAAAAAAATTCAAGTATCAAAATAGTAGGTACTTATTCTCCACCGTATCGTTTTGAAGAGAATAAGATAGAAAATGATAAAGTACTTGAAATATTAAACAAACAAGAAATTGATGTTCTATATGTGGCAATGTCCGGTGGTCGTGGAGAGAAATGGATAATGAAGAATAAAGAGAAATATAAAATCCCCTGCAGTATTCAGATTGGTGCGGCATTTGACTTTGTAGCTGGGAAAAGAAAAATCCCACCGGAATTTATAAAAAAAATTGGTTTTGCCTGGTTATGGCGATTGTTAACTGATACAAAGTATGTTTGGAGAAGATTTTTTAAAGAGGATATTAAAATTCTAAAATACATTTTGTTGTTGAAAAAAGATGGGAGTATATAATGAAAAAAGCATTAATAACCGGTATTACCGGTCAGGATGGTTCTTATCTGGCTGAATTATTGCTTGGAAAAGGATATGAGGTTCATGGTATAGTAAGAAGAAGTTCTTCATTTAATAGAGGAAGAATCGAACATCTGTATTTAGATGAATATTTAAAAGACAATCATTTCCATAACCACTTTTTCTTGCATTATGGTGATATGTCAGATTCCAGTAACCTAATAAGATTATTAAAAAAAATTGAACCTGATGAAATCTATAATTTAGCAGCTCAATCGCACGTAAAGGTTTCTTTTGACGTTCCGGAATATACAGCGGATATAGATGGTTTAGGTACATTAAGGTTAATGGAAGCGATTAGAATATTAGGAATGGAAAAAAAAACTAGAGTTTATCATGCATCTACTAGTGAACTGTATGGTAAGGTTCAAGAAATTCCGCAATCAGAAACAACTCCCTTTTATCCCAGATCACCTTATGGTGTAGCAAAATTATATGCTTTTTGGATTGTAAAAAATTATCGTGAAGCTTATGGGATTCATGCATCAAACGGTATTCTTTTTAATCATGAGTCTGAGCGCAGAGGGGAGTCTTTTGTTACACGTAAGATCACTTTAGCCGTTGCTAGAATAAAAAAGGGCAAAAAGGAAAAATTGTCTTTAGGTAATCTTAATGCAAAAAGAGATTGGGGATATGCAAAGGATTATGTCCTTTGTATGTGGAAGATGCTTCAACAAGAAGTGCCAGATGATTTTGTTATTGCTTCTGGAGAAATGCATTCTGTTCGTGAATTTGTTACCCTTGCTTTTTCGTATGCAAATATTGAAATTGAATGGAAAGGCTCTGGTGTTAAAGAGGTTGGAATAGACAAAGCTACTGGTAAAATCATTGTAGATGTTGATGAAGCATATTTTAGACCAACTGAGGTTGATCAATTATTGGGTGATCCAACAAAAGCTAAAACGAAACTAAATTGGAACCCCCGAATGACTTCGTTTGATGAGTTAGTAGAAATAATGGTAAAACATGATTTAGATAATGTATAGGAAATAACATGAGTTATTGGCAGAATAAGAAAATAGTCGTTACAGGTGGTGCCGGTTTTCTGGGTAGTGCAGTAGTTAATGTGTTGCTCAGAAAAGGAGTTGAAAAGGGGAATATTGTTATTCCAGATTTTCATGATGATGATTTAACTGTTTTTGATAATTGTTTACGTATTACAAAATTTGCAGATATTGTTATTCACCTTGCAGCTAAGGTTGGAGGTATTTTATACAATAAAAAATATCCCGGTTCAATGATTAGAGATAATTTATTGATGGGTATTAATTTATTCGAAGCTTCACGATTGAACAATGTTAAGAAAATGGTTAATGTGGGAACTACCTGTGGTTATCCAGCTGATGCTCCGATTCCCTTTCGCGAGGAATATTTATGGCAAGGTTATCCAGCAGAAGTAACAGCCCCTTATGGGTTGTCAAAAAATATGCTTTTTGAAATTGGGAAAGGTTATTTAAAAGAATTTGGTTTCAAATCAGTTTTTTTATTACCAGTAAATTTATATGGTCCTGGTGATAATTTTATATCTGAAAATGCTCATGTAATACCTGCATTAATTCAGCGATTTATTGATGCAAAAGACAATAATCTGCCGGATGTCTCTGTTTGGGGTTCTGGTATAGCAACAAGAGAATTTTTATATATTTCTGATGCTGCGCATGCGATAGCACTTGCAGTAGAGAAATTGGAGAATTCTGAAATAGTAAATCTTGGTTCTGGTATCGAAACTCCGATTAAAGAAAATGTAGATTTGATAGCTGAATTAACAAATTATCAAGGTAAGATTATATGGGATAAAACAAAACCAGATGGTACATTAAGAAGGTCAGTTGATATCACAAAAGCAAGATTATTACTTGGGTATAATGCAGAAACGGATATAAGAACTGGTCTTGAAAATACAATTAAGTGGTACAAGCAAATTAAAAAATGAGAAACAAAAGATCCTACCTCATCTTCCTCATCTTTGACATTCTCTTCATCACCATCGCCTTTCTCTATATGATCTACCTTAAACCGGCAAGTCTGCGAATATATTTACCACGCTATATCAATCCATTTTTGGGGTTTACAGTTGTCTGGTTAATAGCTTCTTTTATTGGTGATAAATATAACATCAGCAAATTCAATAAACTCATTAACCTGCTCTATTCAATTATCCGGGTGGATTTCATTGTAGTCGGCATGGTTCTAATTGCCATGTATATTTTTGGTCGCTTTGAATATTCCCGCCTTATCGTATTTGGCACAATCCTGCTCTCCGGTTCGCTGGAGATCCTCTTTGCTGCTTTTTATTTCTTAAGGAAAAAAAATAAATATGGGCTTGATGACCCTACAACATTTTCTCTCAAACCCCGCTATGTTTTCCCGCATATTTCTCATGCTGAAGATGATTTCCCCATTCCAACCAGGCTGAAGAATGTTAATGATAGCATTGAATATAAACTGGGCACAAAATATCTGTCAACTCAGTATGATCTGTTTGAATTCATTAAAGCTAATGTCCCGCTTGATGCTATTTACTATCGGGATTCCCTGGTGCTTAATACGCACACCTTGTATAATCTGGAAACTGCGGATCCACTGTCTCAGGAATTTTTCCTGAATCTGCATCGGGTCAATGATTTCCGCCGGCTTAATCAGTATTTCATCCAGGTGAATAAGAATTTGAAATTTGGCGGTTTTTTTGTAGGTTGTGTGCGTTCTATCCATGTACGGCACAATTATCTCTTTCATAAATATCCCTATCCTCTCGCTGTCCTTCTTCATACTATAGATTCTCTTGTTCATCGTGTATTGCCAAAGCTTCCCCTGCTTAAAGTCTTCTATTTTGCTGTTACTAAAGGTAGGAACAGGACGCTATCCAAAGCTGAAACTCTCGGTAGATTGCAGTATTGCGGGCTTAAGGTGATAGCCGTTAAAGAGCTTGATGATAAATTGTATTTTATTACCCGTAAATTTGGTGTTCCCAGTGTAGATACCGATCCCTCTTTTGGTCCTTTTCTCAAGTTGAAACGATTTGGTAAGGATGGGGAGATCATTTATATTTATAAATTCCGTACCATGCATGCTTATTCGGAATATCTTCAAGAATACGTTTTTGAAAACTTTGGTGGCACAATAGATGGAGATGGTTTTCAAAATGATTTCAGGATCACTAATTGGGGAAAAGTTTTTCGTAAGTTATGGATAGATGAACTGCCGCAGCTGCTAAATTGGATACGGGGCGATGTATCTCTCGTTGGTGTACGAGCATTAAGTGAACATAAATTCAGTTTGTATTCGGAAGAGATGCAAAAGTTTCGGGTTCAGTTTAAACCTGGTATTGTTCCACCTTTTTATGCAGATCTTCCCAAAAATTTAGAAGAACTTCAAGAATCAGAAAGACGATATTTGCTAAAAAGAAAAAAACGACCCATAAGAACTCAATTCGAATACTTCTTTAAAGCCTGGTGGAATATTCTGGTGAAAGGTGCGAGAAGCAAATAAAATGCTGTAGGGTCGATTCCCCGAATTGACCGTTTGTTAACCGTAGAGTATTCAGTAGGCAGTATGTAGGGTCGATTCCCCGAATTGACCGTTTGTATTTACCGTCATCTTACTTTGTCATTTCGACTCCATTCGGCAAGCTCAGGACAGGCTCCGTGGAGAGATCTCCCAAAATAATATAAATACTTAAAATAATAATAAAGAGGAAATTATATGCAAAACTTCTCACTAACACCCGATGGCACCGAATATCATCTTCCCAACGAAGAACAAACCAAAATTGAGCGAAAAGAAATTCTAAGAATAACAGAAGAACAAAGAAAACTCGGACGCAAAATTGTCACAGTTCAGGGAATGGGTTTTGTCGGTTGTGTAATGGCAATCGTTATTGCTGATGCAGTTGATGAGAATGGCGAACCCATTTATTATGTTCATGGTCACCAAAGACCATCCAAACGTTCCTTCTGGAAAGTGCCGGTGATCAATACCGGAATACCGCCGGTGAATTCTTCTGATGGCGAAGTTGAAGAGCTTTTTGAAAGATGCGTAAATCAGAAAAAGAATTTTAGAGCAATCTGGCATGATGTAGCTT
>JAQICU010000012.1 GCA_027858325.1 Candidatus Cloacimonadota bacterium | reverse complement strand
TCTGTTCCCTCGGCAATTATCCTACCTTCTACTCGCATGAATTTTGCTATCGGTTCTTCACCACTATGAAAATAAAATTGATCATCTCCCATATCATCGTAATAATCTGAATTAAATTTCACAATTGTACCTGGTAGAATTATTAAAGTAACATCGGCATCTACATAGACACCGGAAGTGACAAGGTAAGGGTTGTTCTCCGGTGACCAGGTAGTGTCTTCTGTGAGGTGACCACCTACTTCAATTGCGGATGCAATTGAGAAAAAAGCCAACATTAAAACTATTATGAGACAAAACTTTTTCATTCAACTCCTTTTATGGTGTATAATGTTTTGCGTATGCGGCGGAATCAGAATGATTCCTGCTAAGCATGCAATTCATTGTTTGAATCGTTAGATTCAAACCAAAACTAACCAACCAACACTACCGCAGATACGCCTGTTATAGGCAGTTTCCTTTTCCACCAGAACGATAGAAAATGGAATGGAATTTGCCCAATCAACAGGGGAGAAGCACTTGCAGATTTTATGACAATTGCACCTCTGAATTCCTGTAAAGGATACCCACGATTTATAACCTTTAATTAACTTCAAAACTTTGAACTGGAACTTTCACTGAACGTACAGGTCGTAGTTTCCGGCGAATTGGCAAAAAATATGCTTAACAAGAACTTCCACCGCAAATTCCGTTATCCTTTTCGTTATACAAACTTATTTTCCGACTTTTGTCGGCTTTTGAAAACTGTCCAGTTTTTAGAAAATCAGAATTAACCCAAAGTTACTTCTACACCGAACTTAATGTTCCCAACTGCCTATAACATATGTATGCCGCGCCAACTATATTTGAGTACATAACCAACCTATAGTTATCTAAAAAATGAGTACAATAACTTTTTTATTAAAAGTTATTGTATACCGTCAACACTCAATTCCATTTCGTCTAAATCAATATTCGATCTCAATTTCGTTTTCTTTAAAGCAAATTATTCAATGCAAATCCGAAATTGAAAAACTGAAACTAATGAGTCAATAAGAAAATATCTTTGAAAGAAAAGCGATGATGCAATAAATGTTAGCTAGACTTCTCGTCCCGAGGAGTCCACACATTTCCCGTTCTCGTTTCGAGAACTTTAGATCAAATTTCATTTCACTGATCGAGACGATTGAACCGGCGAGCAACCTCCTTTTTAAAATGCTTATGAAATTTTTCTGTTGCTACATCAAACCAAGCCCCTGGGCAATGCCATTACCATAGGCTTTATCTGCTTTACGGAAATGGACAACCATTTTTTCCTGGATCTCATTAGGTACATTTTTTAGAGATTTGATAATGTTCTCAATCAATTCCCACTGTTGTTTTGCAGTCATCAACCTGAAGAGGTTACCGGGTTGGATGTAATCATCATCCACACCCCGTTTTTGTTCATAGCGAGCTGCATCACCGGAAATTTTCAGAGGTGGTTCATTAAAGGCAGGATCTTCTTTAGCACCGCCAAAACTGTTAGGTTCATAGTTCGGTCCCGGTCCGCCATTATCATCAAATCTCATGGCACCGTCGCGCTGATATGGATTTTGTACTTTGGTTGCATGCGGAGCATTGATCGGCAGACGTTCAAAGTTCACTCCCAATCTGTAACGGTGAGCATCTGTATAAGAAAAGATCCGTGCCTGCAGCATTTTATCAGGAGAAAAAGATATTCCCGGAACAACATTAGAAGGTGAAAAAGCTGCCTGTTCAACTTCAGCAAAATAGTTCTGGGGATTTCGGTTCATCTCCATTACTCCAACTTCTATGAGAGGATAATCACTATGAGGCCAAACCTTAGTCAGATCGAAGGGATTCCAACGGAAATTTTCTGCTTCAATTTCGGGCATGATCTGAACAGATAGTGTCCATTTAGGGAATTCTCCCTGTTCAATAGCCTCGAAGAGCTGGTGTGTGTGGAAGTCAGGATCTTCACCCACAATTCTAGCAGCCTCTTCCGGTGTCATGCATTGAATTCCTTGTTGGGTTTTGAAATGGAACTTTACCCAGAATCTTTCGTTTTCAGCATTAATAAAACTAAAGGTATGACACCCGTAACCATTCATGTAGGGAATTCCTTGAGGGATACCTCGATCGGAAAAAAGTATTGTTACCTGATGAAGCGCTTCCGGAACTTGCGACCAGAAATCCCATTGCATAATATCTGATTTGCAATTTGTTTGAGGATCACGTTTCTGTGTGTGAATAAAGTCCGGGAACTTGATGGCATCACGTATAAAGAAGACAGGCGTATTGTTCCCAACCAGATCCCAATTACCTTCTTCCGTATAAAATTTCAGGGCAAATCCTCTAACATCACGCACTGTATCAGCAGATCCTTTTTCACCTGCTACTGTAGAGAAACGACCAAACACATCGGTTTGCTTACCAACTTTGGAGAATATCTTGGCTTTTGTATACTTCGTTATGTCTTTAGTCACAGTAAATGTTCCATGTACACCTGCTGCTTTGGCATGTACAACCCGTTCTGGAATCCTTTCCCGATTGAAATGCGCCAGTTTTTCCTGCAGATAATGGTCTTGCAGTAATACCGGTCCGCGTTCTCCAGCCGTCATAGAAGTTTGATTATCCGGTACCGGGATACCGGCTGCTGTGGTTAGTGTTTTTTTCTTTTCACTCATGTTACACCTCCTTTAAATCTTTCTATTCAAGCACTCCGTGAAATCAAGCATAAATTTACACATAGACTATTCGCAGGTGCTTATTAAAAAATTCAATTTTGTTTCGAAGTCTAATCACTTAATACAAAGTCGAAATTGTGTAAACGAAACAAATGAGTCAATAATAAAATATCTTTGACAGAAAAGATCGTTTTGCTTGGTTAAGTATCAATAGAAAGATAATTTAAAGGAGTAACCATGAAAAAATTATTACTACTATCAATTATAATGCTCGTAGCATATATTATTTCAGGTTGTAATGATTCAACTTCTGTCGCTGATCTTACTAAATTCAAAGTAGTAATTGTTAATAATAGTTCATCTGAAATTACTAATATTGAATTAGAAATGATCGGTGTGGATAATAATGTAACAATTGACCATCTGTCGGTTGGTGAAAGCACATCTGAATTTGAATTTTTGTTACCTCTTCAGGGAGATGATGTTCCCTTTTCATATGGTGATTATCAGGGAAGCTATATACAAGAATCTACAGAAAAATATTTTGCTGTTATTCAACCTGAACTATCAATTACAATACTGATCGACGATGATTCTTTTACTTATGAATAGATTTATACTTTTTATAATTTTATTATGGGAATTACCTCAGAATATCCTGGGTATTTTTATCTGGTTTTGCTTTAGAGGTAAGATCCAAAAATATGAAAGACTGCACAATAGACATTTTTTTCAAACACCAAATTTTGGTATTAGTCTCGGCAGTTTTATTTTCTGGTCCCAAACTGATAACGCAAAAATAATGATTCAAAGTAATAATAAGGAACACGAATTTGGGCATTCTGTTCAGTCCTTGTTTTTTGGTCCTCTATATCTGATAATTATTGGGTTGCCTTCTATTCTTCGAGTTATTTATGGCTTATTATATTTCTCTTATAAAAAAGAAAGATGGACAAATTATTATAAAGGGTATCCTGAAAATTGGGCAGATAAATTAGGAATGAAATACTATTAATTAACACATTCTACTATGCGGTAAAATGTTATCAATTAAATATTGAAGCCTTGAATTAATTCAATCTCTACCCCATCCGGGTCTTCGATGAAAATAAATTTTGCACCACTTGGAGTTTGAATTGGACCTCGAATAATTTCGATATTCTTTTCCCTAAGCATTTTCATAGTAGCATCTAAGTCTTCTACAGCAAATCCTATTGATACTATTGAAGCTCTTTCAGACGCATCTACTTCTTTCATTTGTTCATATTCAATTAATTCGATCTTACCATTTTCTTTATCTTTTAAAAAAACAATATCGATTCCTTTGTGAGGACTAAATCTTTGTGCTTCTTGAAGCTTTAAGATCTTAGTATAAAACGTTAATGATTTCTCTAAATTTCTTACCGTTATCGTAGTAAAACTAACATTCATTTTTGATCTCCTTTAGAATCAGAGTGGTACATTTCTTAAATTAAATAATTATTATATTTTTTTACAAACTATAATAAAGATTCATCTCAAAGGGATGTGGTCTATTATTAACGGCAACCACTTCTTTCATTTTCTCCGTGATCCAGCTTTCGATGAGTTCTTCATTGAAAACATCTCCCTCCAGCAAATAATTGTGATCTTCTTTTAAAGCATCCAGTGCCTCTTCCAGACTGGTTGGAATTGAGTGCAGTTTGGCCTGTTTTTCTTCACTCCAGGCAAATACATTATCATCAAAAGGACCGTAACCGTTTTCTTTAGTTGGCTTAATTTTATTCTTGATCCCATCCAATCCTGCCATGAGCAGAGCACTCATTGCCAAATAATAATTACAAGTCCCATCTCCTGTTCGGAATTCAAATCTTTTCATTTCTTTGCTGGTAGCATATTTTGGAATTCTAATCGCAGCGCTACGGTTGCCAAGTCCGAAGAAGAGTTGTACAGGAGCTTCAAATCCCGGAAGTAAGCGTTTGAAAGAGTTTGTACTTGGATTTGTAAAAGCTGTCAGAGAGCGTCCATGTTTCAATATTCCGCCGATAAAAAAAAGAGCATTATCGCTCAGATCTGCAAAATTTCCTTTTTTATAGAAGATATTTTCACCTTTTTTTCTTAATTGAATATGGAAGTGCATTCCGTTTCCTGCTTCTTCATAAATTGGTTTCGGCATGAAGGTGGCGGTGAGTTCATTTTCCAAAGCGCAGTTATGAATAATGTCTTTTATATACATCATCTTATCGGTGATCAATCCAAATTCCAGAAGTTCAGTTTCAATTTCCTGCTGAGAAGATAGTCCTACTTCATGATGATGATATCTGATAGGACAGCCAATATCTTCGATAAGCTGCACCATCTCTTCACGTACATCTGCATATTTATCAAATGGGACATCAATATGATAACCTTTTCTATTGGTAACAGCAGTTCCATCTACATCTTTGTAGCCACCGGGAAGATCATTTTTGTTTTCTGCAGAAGTAAATTTGTAACCGGCTGCGAATTTGCCATTATCAATTATTGCTTCGTTAAAGAGATAAAATTCAAATTCCGGAATCCAGTAAGATTCGTCGGCAATTCTTGTACTTTCTAAATATTTTTGGGCTCTTTTTGCTAAGCTTCGCGGATCTTTATTCACGCCAATACGGGTATCCGCATCACAAATATAAGAGAGCATGCGCAAAGTTGGATGGTAGGTGAATGGATCGATGATCGCAGTTGAAATATCCGGGATAAGTATCATATCACCGGCTTCGACAGATTTCATGCCGGGAATACTTGAGCCGTCAAATGGTATTCCTTCCTTAAGTATATTATCCAGTTTTCTTGTCGGACAGGATATGTGATACCAGTTTCCTGTCAGATCGGAATATTTCAGATCTAATGTCCTTATCTGGTTTTCATC
>JAQICU010000002.1 GCA_027858325.1 Candidatus Cloacimonadota bacterium | reverse complement strand
CAGAAATCACTTCGCCCTTACGGTCATTAATTTCTTAAATCAGATTTTTGAGGAGAGCCAACTGGATATTGATGCTGATGATATAAAATTTAGTCCTGAAGTAAAGGATCTATATATTCTTAGTGATAGATTGAATAGAGACTTAGAATTTAAAAAGATCTGGGATATTTCTGATCTGAAAAATGTTATCCATAAATTTGCTAAATCCGCAAATCATAGATATATTCATATTAATAAACACAATGAAAAGACCAATAAGAAGATAAGGAATTAAGAAGTTTTTTGTTTGTTTAAATTATGTAGTCGGGATTTAAAAAAAAAGCTAAGGTTGCCTACCGGCAACCTTGCGGCCAAGAGAAATTCTCTTGGGGTTATAAAGTCTGAAGACAAGCTATTCTTAAAGATTTGGGTGTTAAATAATTTTTTCACAACCTCATCCCATACTTTTCTAAAATCTCTTTTATCTTTTCAATAACTCACTACCTCATCAATCTTCTTCTTCAAACAAATCGTCTTTTTCACAATTATAATAACTTTCAAATAATGCATCAGATTATCAAGATTAATATATCTGATAAAATAATTTCAACTTTCTATCTCATTTTTAGTCAACACAAAAATATCTAATCCTACTCATCCCCTACCCCTTCTCTCGTTGTAATGCAGGAAGAAAAGCTTTTGTTTGTTCTTACGAACAAGTCAACGCGTCAGAGAAGGGGAGTGAATTATTGATTAATAAGAGCATTTTTCAATTTTTCTACAACATCTTTAATATGATAAAGGACTTCATCATTGGAAAATTTGATTACTCGAAACCCTAGTAAGTTTATTGCCTGTTCCCGCAGTTTATCGTATTCATTTTGAGTTTCATGAATACCACCATCAATTTCGATAACAAGTTTTGCTTCGTGACAGTAGAAATCTGCAATAAAGAACCGGATGTGATCATTCCATTCAAATCTTATTGGATATTGGCGTAGAATTTTAAATCCATTGATCTGCCTGTTTCGCACCACATCCCAGAAAGCCTTCTAAGCATTGGTTTGATTCTTCCTGAATCTTCTACAAACTTCCTTAATATCTTCTTCCATTTAATTCTTTCACAATTTCTTATGTTCCTTCTTTTGCGACGACGGAGCAAGAGAAGGACACGCCTTCGTAAAAAAAACTATGGCGGTGCAGGCAACGGGATGAGTCAATACAACGGCACTATTTTATTGCCCGGCACTTTTTTAACTATATTCTTCAATTCGAGCGAGAGCAGAATTGTAGAAATTTCACCGACAGTAAAACCGGTTTCAACTATCAGTTTATCAAAATGAGTTTCCGGTTTATTTTGTAATAAAATTTGATATACTTGTTCTTCCTTTTCATTTAATTTAGGAAATAACCTTTGCTGCTGGTCCATTATAAGTTCATATTCTTCTAAAATATCTGCTGCTTTGGTTACAATTTTTGCTCCCAGTTTTATCAGGTAGTTCGGTCCTTCCGCTTGAGAACGGTTAACATCTCCAGGCAGGGCAAATACATCCCTGTTTTGATCCATGGCAAACTTTGCCGTGAGTAAGGCTCCGCTTCTCTTGCTTCCTTCAATTATCAAACTGCCTAAAGTGAGACCGCTGATTATCCTGTTTCTGGTTGGAAAATTCCATTTTTCTGCTTTACTGCCCGGAACAAATTCAGAGATTAGAACTCCATTTTCTAAAATTCTTTCTGCCAGTTCGCTATTTCTGGCAGGATAGATCTGATCAACTCCTGTTCCCATTACAGCATAAGTTATGGCTCCACTATCCAAAGCTGCGAGATGCGAGATAGTATCAATTCCGTAAGCCAATCCACTCACAATTGTAAAGCCATATCCGGCAATTTCCTGCACGATCTTCTTCGTCATCAATTTACCGTAATTACTTGCTTTTCTAGTGCCGATTATAGCAAGAGCACGTCTGAAATCTTCCTTTTTTATTGTACCTCGATAAAATAGAAATGGAGGAGGATCATAGATGTTTTTTAATGGTCCAGGATATTCATCATCCAATATTGAAATAAATTTAATCTTGTACTGCTCGATGAGATCACAAATATTATCCCAATTTTCCGGTTCTTGTATATTAATAAGATGTTCTTTCGCTATCTCAGATATGAACTCTATATCATTAAATTTTGAAATATCGGTAATAAAATCAATCGGTTCTCCAAGGGTATTCACAAGTCTTATCGCTGTTGCATGCCCGATCTCAGGAGCAGAGAGCAGTTTAATCCACGCCTTAATTTTTTCCAAATTATTTTTCATAAATTTCCCTGTTCACTATTTGTGGAGGTTCTTTTCCTTGCCAGATAGATATAGCATTTTCAATTGCAATAAATCCCATATTCGTTCTGGTTTCCACAGAAGCACTGGCAATATGCGGTGCAAGAACAACATTATCACAATCTATCAAACCCTCAATTAACTTTGGCTCATTTTCATACACATCCAATCCGGCACCGGCTATCCATTTTTCCTGCAACGCTTTTAGAAGCATCCTTTCATCAACTACTGCACCTCTGGAAGTATTAATGAGAATGGCTGTATCTTTCATCATTTTCAATTCTTTTTCTCCAATCAGGTGTTTTGTTTCTGGCAATATGGGAACATGAAGTGTGACAAAATCAGATTTTTTGAACAGTGTTTTCAGATCAACTTTTTCTGCCTTTACCTTATTTTCAATATCAGAATTATCATCGGTATAGAAGATCTTCATATTAAATCCTGAAGTGCGCTTGGCAACAGCAATCCCAATTCTTCCAGCACCAATAATTCCAAGTGTTTTCCCAAAGATATCTGCACCTAAAAATAATTTTGGACCCCAACCATTAAATTTCCCTTCCCGCACAATTTTATCAGATTCCACAATTCGCCTGGCAGTACTCAACATAAGTGCCCAAGCCATATCAGCAGTTGTTTCCGTGAGAACTCCGGGTGTATTTGTAACTGGAATTTTCAATCTCGTTGCAAATTCAACATCGATATTATTGAAACCGACCGCGTAATTTACGATTCCCTTTAGATTCGGATTGCAGGAAATTACATCTGAATCGATTGTATCTGAAAGTAAACATAAAAGTATATCACAACTTGATGTTCCATTTATTATTTCTTCTTTGATTAGTACTCTGTCTTCTAAGTTTACGTTTACTTTAAAATGATCATTTAACTTTTTCATGACGAGGTTAGGCAAAAGTCTGGTAACAAATAATTTTGGTTTCATTTCTTCTCCGAGCATATTAATTTAATTGAAGATCTTCAAATATTTTCTTTACTTTTACAGACAATAACGAATACGCATTTTGCATAGCTTTTTCTTTGGAAATCCCCTGCTCACATAATGCTGACATATATGTGAATTCCTGTTTGTATTCCTCTTTAGTTTCTTTGGTGATATTACCAAAAACACCAATAACAGTTTTATTATATTCTCTGGCAATTCCTGCAATCTCATATGGGATCTTACCAAATTTTGTTTGAGAATTTAATTCCCCTTCACCTGTTATAATAATATCTGCATTTTGAATTTTCTTTCTCAGATTTGTAGCATTTATGACAAATTCGCTTCCAGAAACAAAATGAGATTTGAACAAAAGAGAAAGTCCTGCAGCTAATCCACCTGCTGCTCCACTTCCCTCAAATTTTGCAATATCAATTCCTGTATCTTTTTTCACGATTCGGGTAAATTGTTCTAAATTGTCATCCAGTATTTGTACTTCCTCAATTGAAGCTCCTTTCTGTTGACTATAAACACTGGCAGCTCCATTGACCCCAAGTAATTTATTTGAAACATCACACAAAAAGGTTATTTTAATATTTTTATATTTGTTTAGTGCTGAAATATCGATTCTCTTCAGATCTTTCAAATAAAGCCCACCAAATCTAATATTATTGCCTTTTTTATCTAAGAGTTTTACTCCTAATGCCTGCAAAGCTCCTGCACCGCAATCTGTAGTTGCACTTCCTCCCAAACATAGAATTATCTTAGTAAATCCGCACTCTATAACTTTTCGTATCAATTCACCGGTGCCATAAGTTGTTGCATAAAGAGGATTTCTTTTTTCTTTTGGAATTAAAAGCAAGCCGGAAGCTGATGCCATTTCAATGATCGTAGTTTTGTTCTCTTTCAGGATACCAAATTCAGCCTGGATCATTCTGCCTATTGGGTCTGTGACAAAATCCCTCAATTTCTGTCCTCGATAAGCCGATATAAGACAATCTACAGTTCCCTCTCCTCCGTCAGCCATCGGGATCTTTTCTATTTCAAACCGTAAGTCTTCAATTCCTTCTTCAATTGCATCTGCTGCCTGTCGGGAAGATAGACTTCCCTTGAACGAATCGGGAACTATCAGGATTTTCATTTTTTATTTATTCTTTATCCAATTTTGCTAATATTTGATGCAATTGAATAGTTAGTTCCCTTAGATTTTCTCCGGAAATCGAAGATATTGAAATGATGTTCTCATGCAATTTAGTTTCGAATTCATTTGTTAATAAGTTATAGAATTCTTCTTTTTCTTCTTCAGGAAGTGTGTCCATTTTGCTGAGAGCAATAAGATGTGGTTTTTTATCCAAATAAGGATCATAAAGATGCAGTTCTTTCTTCAATACCTGATAATCATTGAATGGGTCTGCTGAATCTATATCGATGAGGAAAAGCAGAATCTTGGTTCTTTGAATATGTTTTAAGAATTGATCTCCCAAACCCTTTCCGTCATGAGCTCCTTCGATAATCCCAGGAATATCAGCCATTACAAAAGACTCAAAATCACTAACCTGCACCACACCCAAAGAAGGTGCGAGAGTTGTGAATTCATAATCCGCTACTTTAGGATGAGCTGAGGAAACTTTGCTCAATAGAGTTGATTTTCCGGCATTTGGAAAACCGACCAGACCAACGTCTGCCATTAATTTAAGAACAAGTTCTAATTCAAGAATTTGACCGTTACCACCGGGTTTAGCATATCTGGGAGCTTTGTTGGTAGCACTTTTAAATCTGGTATTCCCTCTTCCTCCGTTTCCACCTTTGGCAAGAAAGATCTTCTGCTCATGGCTCAATACTTCTCCGATTTTTTCTCGCTTTCCGTCGGTAATATCAAATATTTCTGTCCCTAATGGTAGATCCAAAAATCTATTTTCCCCACAAGCACCTGTTTTATCGCTTCCCTGACCGTGCTGTCCTCTCTCAGATTTGAAAAGCTTATTGTAACGATAAGCGATAAGAGTGTTAATATTTTCATTTCCAATGGCAATAATATCTCCACCTTTACCGCCATCACCGCCATCGGGTCCACCTTTGGCAACGAACTTTTCTCGACGGAAGCTAACGCATCCACTTCCGCCACAACCTGATTCAACCTTAATCCGTGCAAAATCTATAAACATATTATTCCTTTTAGAAAACTATTTATTTCTATTTTATTATTTGCTTGAACAACTTTTATCCTAACTGTTCGGAAGGTCAAGAAAAGCAAGAATCCGGCAGAAGCCGGACATCCCGAAGGTTATTCCAATTATTTCATCAATAACATCTTTTTATTTGCAACTGTTTTATTATCAACATTTAATTGATAGAGATATATTCCTGAGGAAACGGGTTGATCGTTTGAATCCGTGCCATTCCAAACAATTGAATTTGATTCTCCTTCGACTCCGTTCAGGATGACATCAAATTCTTTCACTTTCTGTCCTTTCAGATTATAAATTTCAAGATTCACAAACGAAGACGTTTGTGTTACTGAAAATGATATGGTTGTGGTCGGATTGAATGGGTTGGGGTAGTTCCGCAATGCACTGTTAACAATAGGCAATTCCTCATCGCTGCTTGTATTATTGATTATTGTTTCTTCCACAAATTCATAGTTGTTATCACTAAAACGAAATGTTGCTTCATCCCATCCGTAAGAACCTGTTTCATTTTCAAAGATAACATTTCCTGAATAATCGAAACCTAGAGGATTAAGCTGGAAAATAATTCCATCAACAATTACTTCTGCCGTTATTGGGAAATGCCCGTTTTCATCAAAATAATTACAAGTGAATAAACCTCCGTTTGTCCCATTTAATTCACTAATTTCCGGTAATATATTTACTATTGGTTCGATCTCGTATTGATCAATGAACTGAAGAGATATTTTCGCTAGATCCGTTAAGAGGAATTCTGTTGGTAGAGTATATTCTGCCGTAAGCATTTCAACTCCGATAGAATTTGTGATATTAGGCCAGTCACCAAAATTTTCATCGCTGGTTAAAGTCTCAATATCACATGCCATTTGCAGTTGTCCATTTACAACTTCCGTTTCAATATTGCCAATTAATTCAAATGTTTCCAAACTGAATTCCGTACCGCTTATCTTATACAAGCCAGGACTTAAAAGCATAGGTATATCGGCATATATCATAGCATAAATAACTGAATCTATTAGCACTGTTTCCGGATTAAGGATAGTGGTTACATAAAAATAATATGTGATTGGGAATGATCCACCAACATCTAATGGGAAATCTCCGGATTCGCTGGTTAATCCGGCATAAAATCTGCTATTGGAATAACCGAAATAATTACCTGTAATATCAAGATTTGGAGATTCGGGATCGAGATTGTCACCACTGGGATCTGTAGCTATAAATCCCAGTTCATTTTCGGGTGGGAATAGATCATTTTGCTGATATGCCGGCATCATTCCAACTATAGTATCTGTTTCTGTTCTAAATCGACAAAATTGTGTTTCAGCAGGAAGAGCAGGGATTATTGCTTCATAAGTTAATCCGTTGAGATTGATCATTTCAATGTTTTCCCAACCCGATTGAGTTGAATAAAACATTTCCGTTTCCAATCCGGGAAGGTCAATAGTTTCACATCGAATATTAATTTCATTATTCTGCGTATAAGAACTGTTCCTTATGTTATTCCAAAAAGAGATTACTGGAATTTGCGCCTGCAATAAATAAACTGAAAGTAACATCAAAATTATTATATAT
>JAQICU010000042.1 GCA_027858325.1 Candidatus Cloacimonadota bacterium | reverse complement strand
TTTCAGTGTGTTATGCTACAGTCAGGAACAAGCTGAGGTGGCAGATGGAGAAGTGCTTGTAAAACAAGTGTGGGAAGCAATGAAAACCACAGATATGGTATTTTTAGAAAATATTATATGTCCTGAATTTCAATCCATACATCAGGATGGTGCTCGCAATAGGGATGAGCAGATAGAATTGATCAAAGGTTTGAATATGGGTGATTATATGCTCGATAACTTCAAAATTACCCAAAATGAGAATACAATGAATGTGACATATTTTGTTAATGTAACAGAAACAATTGAAGGAAACACAATTACAAAACATGCTGCCCGGCTTTCGGTGTTTAATAAAACAACCGATGGCTGGAAATGGTTTTCACATGCTAATCTTGCGCCGTTGAAATAAAGACTCATCCCTAATTCCTTTCTTCAAAACAAGTGAGGAACATAAGAAAAGCATGAAGAATTATGGACAGAATATTATTCTCGCCCCAAGTTTCACATCGGGGCAAGTCCAATTTGTCTAATTTTTAAGGATTGCCGGGAAACCCTCGCCTTACAGGAGAGGGTGGTCAGGGAGTAGTCCCGAAGGTTTTCGGGACGAAGACCGACCGGGTGAAGGGAGTTAATTAAAAAGGGCAGAAATTATTCTGCCCTTTTTTTTATATATTGATTTACTTACTATTTAGAAATCTTTCAAAACGTCGGCAATGGTTGGATGTCCGATCTCCTGAAGTTCATAAGTTACTTGAGCGGTTGGTTTATCGATCTTAATGATTCTTCTAAGATCAATAGGCGTTGCGATAACAACGGCATCACACTCTGTATTGTTAATTGTAATCTCAAGGTCTTTGATCTGTTGTTCACCATAACCCATTGCAGGAAGGAGAATCCCGATCTCAGGATATTTTTCAAATGTTTCTGAGATAGAGCCAACAGCGAAAGAACGCGGGTCAACCAGGTCAGCAGCACCGTATTTCTCAGCAGCTACAATACCGGCACCATACGTCATCTCACCATGAGTAAGAGTTGGACCGTCTTCCACAACAAGCACATTTGCACCTTTCACAATTTCAGGTTTATCAATACTAACAGGTGATGCTCCATCAATAACGATAGCTTCAGGATTAAGTTCACGAATGTTATCACGAACTATCTGGATTCCTTCAGGATCTGCTGAATCTATCTTGTTGATAACAACAACATCAGCATTGATCAAGTTGGTTTCACCCGGATAATAGGTTCTTTCATGATCAGGTCTGTGCGGGTCAACCACAACAATATTTATCATCTTATCAGAAACATAGAAAGGTGTATCATTGTTTCCGCCATCCCAGACGATAACATCTGCTTCTTTTTCAGCTTCACGTACAATAGCTTCATAATCAACACCAGAATAGATGATACTATTCATCATGATATGGGGTTCGTATTCTTCCATCTCTTCAATTGTACAGTTATGTTTAACCAGATCTTTAAGTTTAGCAAATCTTTGCACTTTTTGCTTCACAAGATCACCATAAGGCATGGGATGTCGGATAGAAACAACTTTAAGTCCCTTTGCTTTAAGAGCTTTCACAACTGCACGTGTTGTTTGGCTTTTTCCACAACCTGTTCTGGTTGCACAAACAGTTACTAATGGTTTAGTGGTTTTAACAGTCGAATTGTTCATACCGATAAGTTTGAAATCAGCTCCGGCAGCATTAACCAAAGAAGCGTTGTTCATAACTTTTACGTGTGGAACATCACTATACGCAAATATAACTTCCTCTACATTGTGTTCTGCTATCAGGTCTATAATTTCTTTTTCTGCGAAGATAGGGATACCTTCAGGATAGAGTTTCCCAGCAAGTTCAGCTGGATATTTTCTTCCATCGATATCAGGGATCTGTGTTGCTGTGAAAGCAACTACATCATAATTTTCATTGTTTCTGTAATAACAGTTAAAGTTATGAAAATCACGCCCTGCAGCACCCATAATGATGATTTTTTTCTTCATCTTTCTCTCCTTATATTTTAGTGAATAATTTCTATGACAAGCTTTAAAGTAGGGGTTTGAAGTCAAGGAAATTTAATTGATGATCATAATGCAATATTAAAAAGGAATTTATAATTTTAACTTTACTATTTTTTTGTTATTATATTTTAGGT
>JAQICU010000384.1 GCA_027858325.1 Candidatus Cloacimonadota bacterium | reverse complement strand
GGCGTACATATTTTGTGAGGAGGAATGATGAATTTAATAGTTTTGGCAGCTGACGTACCGGTGGAAACCAGCTTATTTTCGATAGCTTCGAAGGGTGGTTTCCTAATGATAATTTTATTTATCATATCAATAGCAGCATTATCAATAATAATAGAAAGATTGATCAAGCTAAAAAAATCACACAAAAACGAAGAGGAATTTTTGCAGGAAGTTTATGGCTACCTTGGTGAGAAGAAACTTGAGATAGCAATCCGTATGTGTGAAGACCGAAATAGCAGCCCTATCGCTAATATAATTGCAAAAGCAATAAGTGTTTTAGATAGGGGAATGGTTGAAACAAAAGAAGCAATTGAATCTGCTGTAAACAAAGAGATCCATTACCTGGAAAAGAATCTTGGTACACTGGCTACTTTTGCAGCAATAGCACCTCTTATCGGTTTTTTAGGAACTGTAACCGGTATGGTAAAAGTTTTTATGAGATTAGGTGAAACTGGTGGCGGGGTTGATATAAGTTTGTTGGCAAATGGTATTTGGGAAGCTTTGATAACAACGATTGGAGGTCTTACCGTAGGGATAATTACGATACTTTTTTACAATTATCTGATCGGAAAAGTTGAAGATCTAGCTCACGAATTAGAAGAGAACACTAATGAATTTGTATATAATATTAGAGGTATGAAGGATGATAATTAAAACGAAGAAAAAGCGGATATCTTCTATCGGATTGATCGCATTTACAGATGTAATCTTTCTCCTGCTGATTTTCCTCTTGATCTCTTCAAATTTTATCACACACTCCGGTATCAAGGTTGATCTACCCGGTTCAAATTCTCAACAAAATGAATTCAATAAAAACATCAGTCTTACGCTTACAAAGAATAATGAAGTTTTTATCAATAATGAAATTGTAGGCTGGGAAGAACTTCCTGCAGTATTGAACCGAAAACTAATTGAAGACCCGGAACAGGTTGTAGTGGTTCGAGCAGATGAAACTGTTGAATTAAAAAATGTTGTTAAACTCTTGGATATTGCCAAACTATCCGGTACGAATAGATTTTTCATTGCAACTGAAATTCAAGTCGAGGAAATTAAAAAGTAAAATGAGCGAAAAAAATATAGGGATTCTTACTTCAATACTTTTCCATCTGATCCTAATTGGAATTGCTATATTAGTCCATTTTTCAATTTTACCTGATAGTGTATATAAACGTATTGAATTTATCGAATTTGGTTTTAATGAAAGTGCAAATAATGAAAGATTTATCTCACCGTTATCTCAATCTGCTAAAACTTCAGATACACAAGATATTGGTAGGATGAGTAATCTGATCCCCAAGAAAGTGGATCTGCCAAAAACGTTTTCCAAATCAGAAGAACCGGTTTACATACCCGAACATGAAGAAACTGCATTCAACCAACTTGACATGAACAATAAAATTGGAAATTCCCAAACAAAAATTAAAAGTGAAGTTGATGAGAATTTCATTAATACTTCAGAGATCAGTAATCCTGAAGATACTGCTGCTCTTACAAATGATGAATATTTGAATTCTCTTACGAATCGGCTTTTTGGAGAAAGTGAAAGTGATTCCCCTTACATCCTTGAGGGCGAAATAACCAATAGGAGAATATTGAATAAAGTAATTCCTTCCTATCCTGAAGGTGTTCAGCAGAGCGTTAAAGTAAAGATAAAATTTGATGTTCTTCCTGATGGTTCGGTAACTAACATAATTATAATTCAAAAGGCTGAACCAAAATTGGAATTCAGTAGTCTAAATGCAATTAGTAAATGGAAGTTCAATCCCATTTCTCAGGATATTGTTCAGAAAGGTGTGATAACTTTTATTTATGAGTTGAAATAGTTGGAGAACAACATTGGAAAATAATAGATGAACAGGATATTAACTATTAATTCATTGCATGATGCCAAAAGGGAATTAGAGAAGATCAATGTCTCTTCTCAAGGTGTTGAAGTGATGTCTCCAAAAGCTATTGGACTTTCAATAAAGCTTACTGAAGTGAAACTTGGAGCTGCTAATATTTTAAAACAGGAAATGCTCTCACTCGGTGGTGATGCTGCTGTTGCGCGAGGAGTAGTAAATGGCAAACTGGAAATCAGCGATCTGATCCTTTTAGGAAATCTTGATAAAATCAAAAAATTAGTAAAAAAACTTAATTATCAGACAATTTTTGGTCTTCCTGAAATAAATCAAGATTTGTTAAAATTTATTGATAGGCTAGAAAATCCAGGTTCGAGAGTTCTCAATTTCAATGGAAGCAAACTGGAATTGAATGAAACAAAAATAATTGGTATTCTAAATGTTACACCCGATAGTTTTTCTGACGGAAACCAATATTTTGATACAGAAAATGCTGTTAAACGAGCATTAGAAATGATCAGTGAGGGATCTGACATTATTGATATCGGTGGAGAATCAACCAGACCTGGAGCTATGAAGGTTAATGCTGAATCTGAACTTGAAAGGGTTATTCCGGTTATAAAAAAAATGCGAAAACAATCTGATATCCCAATTTCCATTGATACGAGAAAAGCTGAAGTTGCAGAGAAAGCAGTTCAGGCAGGAGCTTCCATACTAAATGATATCAGTGCTCTGCAATTTGATGCTGATATGATAAAAGTACTACAAAAATATCCGAAAGTGCCTCTGATTATGATGCACATGCAGGGAACACCTGAGACTATGCAGGAAAACCCGCATTACGAAGATGTTATTGAAGAAATTTTAAATTTTTTTGAAGAACGAATAAATTTCTGTGAAGTGAATGGAGTTCATAAAAAGCGGATAATAATTGATCCGGGAATTGGCTTTGGGAAAAGACAGAAAGATAACCTGATTATTTTAAAGAAAATAGCTGAATTCAAATGTCTTGGAGCTCCCATAACGCTGGGTGCTTCACGAAAAAGTTTTATCGGAAACATCTACGATTCGGATGCAGCAGAGCGACTTGCCGGAAGCCTTGCCTCTACAGCTCTTGCGTTCCAAAATAATATAGAAATGATCCGTGTTCATAATGTGCGCGAACATAAAAATTTTTTAAAAGTTATGAAAGAAATAAGGAAAGTTAAATGAGTATATTCATTCCAAGAGTAGCTGATGTTATCGATATAATAGTTGTTGCATTTATCTTATATAGGGTTTTTATCCTGTTAACAAAGAGTGGCGGTTATCAAATGTTGTTTGGTTTGCTTGGTATATTCATTGTTTATATATCAGCATCGTTATTGAAACTAAATATGATGACATCCATACTAAAGATTTTTAAAGACTATTGGGTTATTATCTTCATTGTTTTATTCCAGAATGAGATAAGAAATTTATTTGCTCGTATTGCCCAGACTCATGATATGAGGATATTTTTTCAAAGTGCAAAAAAGTCTTTCTATTCTCCACTTTTGAATGCAGTTTCTATCATGTCTTTTAGGAAAATAGGAGCACTGATAATTATCGAGAATAAAAGCAAACTAGATAATTATATTGAAAGTGGTGAAATCATCGATGCTCAGATCTCAGTGAAATTGCTCTTAACCATCTTCAATAATAAAACAATACTTCATGATGGTGCCGTGATAATTAGAAATGAAAGGTTATATGCAGTAAAGGTTGTGTTACCTTTATCTGAAAGTGTAGAATATGCACAAAAACTTGGTACGCGTCATCTGGCAGGTGTTGGAGTAACGGAGAATTCGGATACTTTTTCAATAATCGTTTCGGAAGAAACAGGCAAAATATCAGTTGCAAAAAATGGTGTGCTTTATAATGATCTTACAATTGATGAACTATCTCAAAGGATTAAGGATGAAACATCCTGATAAACCTTTTTTGGTTGCAATAACCGGCGGGATTGCTTCAGGCAAAACAGTTGTTTCTAATTGGTTTGAAGAGCAAAACTTCTCAGTATTCTACGCTGATAATATTGGGCATGAACTGCTTAATGATAGGTATTACAAAAATAAAATAGAAGAAATTTTTGGAAAAGAAGTTTTCATTAATGACTCTGTTGATCGGATAAAACTCGGGCAAATCATTTTTAATTGTGATGACAAAAGAAATCAATTGAATGAACTTCTTCATCCTGAGATCAGAAAAAGTATGAAACTTATTTTTGATGCAAGTTCGAAAGAAACTCTCATATTTGAAATTCCATTACTGTTTGAAACTCATCTTGAAAATGCATTTGATCTTGATATTAATATTTGGACTGAAGAAGAAACTCAGTTAGAACGATTAATGAATAAGAAGACTATGACCAGAGAAGAAGCATTGAAACGTATATCTTCACAAATGTCTACTTCTGAGAAGCAAAAGAGAGCTGATATAAACATAGAGAATAACACTTCCATGAGTGTATTAAAGAATTCTCTAAGCAAAATTCTGTTAGAAGTTAATAAGAAAAAATTTAAAGAAGTCACTGATCTACTTGAATGTTAAAAGAAATTGACATTGAAGTACTTAAATTAATTATGTAACAAAGTTATGGGGGATATATGAAAAAAGTAATAATGATAATTATACTAATTACTTCTATGGTGATTCTAAATGCAGAAATAGTTAACAGTGCATTTACTCCTGAATTACTAATGCCATCAATGATAAATATGAATAATCTTTCGATAAATCACTCTATGTCTTTCAGCAGCAGTATTTCTTCTAACAGCCAGAGTGCTTATGAATCTGTTTATACTAATCATCTGAAGTACAAATTTAACTCTAAGTTAGATTTAAAAGTAGATCTGAATTTTGTTAATTTTGGTTCGGCAACACATCAAGGTGGAATTGAGTTTGACGGCAATAATGACAACACATCAAAAGTCTTACCAAATTTTCAATTGAATTATAATCCCTCTGAAAATGTTAAATTCATAATTGAATTCAGACAATACAATTCTCCTTTTGAAAGAAACAATCTTTTCAACTAAGAAAACCTAATTAGTTAATATCGGCAGGGGCTTTAGGGAATTTATAACCTTTTTCTCTGAACAAATTCAGACATATATCTGAAACTTCGGGATCATATAAGATGTCCCTGTTTTTTTCAATCTCTTCTAAAGCAAAATCAATTCCCAAAGAAGGTCTGTAAGGACGATGAGAAGACATCGCTTCAATAACATCTGCTACAGCTAGGATACGTGCTTTTATAAGTATCTCCTCGCCTTTTAATCCATTCGGATAAGAAGACCCATCATATCGTTCTTGATGTTGAAGAACAATAGTGGCAATAGGCCATGGGAATTCAATAGATTTTAAAATATCATAACCTGTTTGAGGGTGCATCTTTATTAGATTAAACTCGGTTACAGACAGTTTGCCGGGTTTACTCAGTATCTCTGCAGGGATATTTATCTTTCCAATATCATGGACCAATGCAGCTAATTTAATCCCGCTAATTTCCTCTTCGGGAAAGCCCATCTCTAAAGCGATTGCAGAAGCAAGGTCAGAGACACGTCGCTGGTGACCTGCAGTATATGGGTCACGCATCTCAACTGCTTGAACAAGGCCTTCCACGGTCTCTTCAAGGATACGTTGCAATGTACTGTAACTTTCTTTTAACTGCTCTTCAGCATTCTTTAGATTCGTAATATCAATATTTACACCGGCGTGGTATTTTATATTGTCTTTGCCTGTGATTTCCAGCATTCTATCTTCAATCCAGATATAAGAATCATCTGCTTTTCTTACTCTGAACCATGATGTAAGCATCCCTTGTTTTCCACTTTTTTCCCAATCTAAATATTTTTGATGTATATATTTTTTGTCATCTGGAGGTATCAACGTAGAAAAT
>JAQICU010000341.1 GCA_027858325.1 Candidatus Cloacimonadota bacterium | reverse complement strand
AAAGCAATTTTTCAATATACAAGGAATCGTTTTTTACAATTAGAGGGTTAAGTATATTCAAAGCCTCCTCATACTCCTTTTGGAAAATTGAGTTCGTTGCTATTTTGATCTGTAGATTGCAATTTTCTGATTCGTCACTTTCTAACAATATTGTACGATAAACATCATTTGCTTCGCCATAAAGTTGATTGCTCTCATAAAGTTGAGCCAATATTGTTAGAAAACCATTATGCTTTTGCATTGTTTGAGCTTTGGAAACGGCATATGAAACAATATCAAATGCTGAAAGTGGTGAGACTTGAATAATTACTTTCTTAAAAACAGCTAGACGCTCATCTATTATTTGCTCATCTGATGTGTATAAAATAGCATTAATATATTGTTCTGATGCTTGGAGCCAATCTTCATATTCTTGATAAATAAATCCTTTTAAATAGTATAATGAATCATTATCCACAATTTCTTCTAATGTTTTGTTAATATATTCAAGAGCATTATCATATTCGTCTTTTTCAATATAAAATTTGATAAGTTTAATATTGTATTTCACATCAGTAATATTAGATAGATTGCTACTCTGTGCATTCAAATTAATGCAGAAAATAAGAGCTGTTAATATTAATATTTTTGTTTTCATCCTAATCTCTTTAAACTTCATTAATAATTGCAATTAAGGAATAAATAAACGTTAGAGATGTCAAGCTGAAAGTTATTAATCAAAATTCTCTTTTGCAAATATGGCTGCGCCAAGAGCTCCTGTAATAAATGAATTTTCAGGTACAATAACTTTAGTTCCCATAATCTCTGATAAGGCTAACTGCATTCCGGAGTTCTTTGCCACTCCCCCTGTAAAAACTATTGGTTTTTGCCAATGAAGTTGGGAAGTTAAGTTTTTTGTTCTTATGGAAATTGAACGATGGATAGCATTAATAATATCCGATTTTTCCAAACCTTCTGCAATTAAACCAATTATTTCTGATTCGGCAAACACAACACAAGTGCTATTAATATCTATCTTCCTAGTTGAAATCTGCGATAATTTACCCAGATCATCAATAGTTGTTTCAAGTGTGGTTGCAGTAACTTCCAGGAATTTTCCGCTTCCTGCTGCACATCTATCGTTCATTACAAAATCTTTAACATGTCCGCTCTCATCAACTAAAATAATTTTGGAATCCTGCCCGCCAATATCTATGATCGTTCGCGCATTGGGGAAGAAGTAATTTGCTCCTTTGGCATGACAGCTGATCTCAGAAATTCTTTTATCTGAGAATGGAACAATATTCCTTCCATAGCCTGTTGAATAAATGCTTTTTATATCAGTTGTGGAAATAACAGTTTCTTTTAAAGCTATATTTAATAAATCTTCTGATTTTTTTTTAGGATTTACACCTGTATCAGTAACATTTGTATATAAGATTTTGTTTTTTTCTAAAATTACAATTTTTGACATCCGTGAGCCAAGATCAATTCCAATAGTGATCATATTTTTTATCCATCCTATATTAGCTTCGGTAGTATCTCACCTGTTCTGCCTTATCAAATCATGATGTGTACGAATTGATCTTCCTCTTTGAAATATTCAATTGCAAGATCATGTAACATTTTTATATCTACTTTATCCAAACGCTCATCTCTTTTCAAGTAGTAAGAATATCCTAAGCCTAAAGATTCTAAAATAGATAGTGTTTGAGCCTGGTTTAGTACGCTCTCTTGCTCCATAAGTCTTTGACCTCGAATAAAATTTTTTGTGGTCTCAAGTTCTACAGTCGTTATGCCATTTGTTTTTATATCCTTTAAAACATCACGGATCACTTTTACAGCTTCGTCTTTCTTTGCTTTGTCCACAACTGCTGAAGCAACCCAAAATCCGATTGATCTCACAGAACTAAAACTGAAATCAACAGAATATGCCAAACCACGTTTTTCACGTAATTCTCGGAATAGTATCGAATCACTTTCACCCCCAATGATCTGCGATAGAATATGAAAGGCAGTGTTTTTCACTCTCTCATTTGCATTACAGGCAAACCCGCCAATATTAATAATTGCCTGATCCATTCCCTTTTTTGTTAACTTATATTTTGCTTTTGAAGAATTAATTAAAGCCTTTTGGATAGATCTAGAATAATTATTTTTTTCAAAAGCAAAGTTTGCCTCACAAAGCCTCAGGACTTCATCAAAATGGAAATCACCGACAATTGAAAGTGACATATTCTCGGGCTGATAATGCGTTCCAAACCATTCCCTAACCTGCTTCATTGTAATATTATCAATTGATGTTTTTGAACCGGAACGATTGTTAAGATTACTCTTTTTCCCGAAGATCATCTCTTTAAAAATAAATGTTGAGCTATGTTGAGGATAATCTTTTACCCTATCCAGATTACTTTTTGTTGTAAGTTTAATATTATTGAAATGTTCTGCAGGAAAAGTAGGTCGAAGTGCCACATCCGAAAGTATTTCCACACTTGCAGGAAGCATCTCTTTAAAACACTTAGCACTTAGAAGAGTTGTTTCACTTTGTGGGCTGATCCCAAAGTTAATTCCATTTGAAGTACAATAATTTAGAAACTGCTGATAATTCCGTTTCTCATTACCGTAAAGTAATAAAGTAGAAGTTAGGAAATTGATTCCGAGATTTTTCTCCGTCTCATTCAATTGTGAAACTTCATAAGAAAGTGATATTCCTACCGTTGGTTTTCCTGTTACCTTTTTCAACAGGATTTTCATCCCATTATCTAAACGGGTTTCAAAAAACATTTGCTTTGAAATTTTATTCGATTTATATTTTTCATTGACTAGTTTACCAATAACATTCTTATTTATATTATCTTTGCCAGTGCAATAAATATAAAGATGCTCTTTGCTGAAATAACTTTTTATTATCCGCTTTATATCATTGCTCGTAATATTTCTTATCATTTCAGGATATTCAAAGAATTTTTTGTAGTTAGATAGAATCTCTTCACTTCCCAGACTCGATGCAAGGGACTCCATGTATACAAATGTATAACGATAGAAATAACCCAATTCCTTTTTATTATCCTCTAATTCTATATCATTCATCCCAAGCAGATAAAAATTTTTCAATTCTTCCAAGAATATTTTACTGATCTTTGTGAGATCAGCTTTTCTTTTCGGCATAATTATTATCACAGAAGAACCATCATTAATCCCGCTGAGAGAATGAACACGTACTCCATCTATAAGCTTTTCATGAGTGAATAATCTGGTATACAATCTTGAATTCTTCCCAATTGCAAACGCTTTTGTAGCAAGAGATAACGCATAGGAATCAGGATCAGTCTCTGCAAGGTCAGGAATAACAAAGGCAAGCATATTGCTGGATATATCTTTTGTAAAATATCTAATCTGGGGCTTTTGTGGGAAGTGATTGCACATTCTCTTGCGTTCTTTTAACAATGAAGGTTTCCAATTACCAAAGTATTGTTCGATCACTTTATCAAGTTCATTTCCAATAATATCTCCAGCAGCAACTAAAAAACAGTTATTTGGAACATAATATTTTTTATAAAAACCATGGAGAGAATGAGAGTCTGCTTTTTTTAGAGAATTCATATTTCCAATGATTGGTTTCTTATACGGATTTTTCGTAAAGTAGTCGGCTGCAATATCTTCTATAAATGAATCTTCAGGTTCATTCTTAAATTGTTTAAGTTCTTCAATAACTACTTTTTTCTCGGAACTGAAATCTTCATTAGAAAAATTTGCATTTATTGCAAGTTCAGAGAGTATTTCAATTCCTTCTTCAGTAAATTTGGAAGGAAGAGTAACATAGAAACATGTAGAATCAAACTCGGTGTATGCATTCAGAGATCCGCCTAAATTTGTAACTCTGTTCATTATTGCATTCTGTGGAAATGCTTTTGTAGATTTAAACACAAGATGTTCTGTTAGATGTGAGTATCCGGCTTCTGACCTATCTTCCCAGGCTGAACCTATACGGATGTAAAGCTGGAGACAAACCAGAGGATTAGAATTATCTCTGGCTGTTATGACTTTAAATTCATTTTTAAATCTCTTTGATGTTACTTTCATTTATTTCCTTTGCCACATGACTTTCACTGACTGAATGCTGACTCCTAAAGACCCAGTTTGTTTGAAGTCTGTGACTGTTTGTAACTTTTTATTATACTTCTTCATTGGAAATTCCCTGTTATAAAAGTCGGCTTGCGATAGCAAACGACTTATTCTTTTATATTGGATATTCATCCTTTACTATTTCCTTTTACCATGTTCAACACATGCATAAGCGTTATGATTATGGATAGATTCATAATTTTCTGATTGTACTTTGAACCAATTAATCCGTTCATCTATTTGCAATTTTAATGTAACTTCTCTAACAATGTCTTCAACAAATCTTGGATTATCAAAAGCTTTTTCAGTAACATATTTTTCATCAATCCGTTTCAGCAGAGAATAGATCTCGCAACTGGCACAACTTTCCACAAGCTCTATTACTTCTTCCAACCAGATAAATTTATGATAACTAATTATTACATTTACCATTGATCGTTGACTGTGGGCACCTTTTTCACTTATTTCTTTAGAGCATGGGCATAGAGTAGTAATCGGTACTTCAACTCCAATTTGCATTTTAAATTCATTATTCAAAGAAGCTTGAAAAAAACAATTATAAGAGAGCAGTGAGTTTGTTTTTGAAACTGGAGCTGTCTTCTTAATGAAGTAAGGGAACCTGATGTTCACATAAGCATGATCTGCATTTAGAGCTTTCTTTATCTCAGCTAGAAATTCGGGTAATCTCTGAATGAAATTATCTTTGTGGAAATGATTTAGTACTTCCAGGAAGCGGCTCATGTGTGTTCCACGATGATGATGCGGGAGTTCAACATAAATATCAAGGTCGGCAACCGTAGTTTGCTGTTTATTTTCTCGGTCATCCACAATTATGGGATATTTTACATTCTTTACGCCAACCTTATTTATTGTAACATTTCTTTTATCTTCCAGACTTTGAATATCAATTTTATCTTTCATATTATTTCCCTTTTGCCACAGACTTTCACTGACAAAGCACTAATTTTAATATCTATCATACTTTTCAACTCTTCATAATAGTATCATCTCTTAAAAGTGAAGCATTGTCCAGTCCCCCTTCGTAAGGGGGAATTAAAGGGGGTTTGCTTTTAATTATTACAAGCTCATAATCAAAATCAGAGTAAAATATAACCATTGTAAACCCCTCTTCGGCAACTGCCGGTTCTCCCTTTCAAAGGGGAGCTTATATTTATTCATAATATTGCTTAAAACCTACAGTTTCAAGTTTTTCAATTTTATCTTCTTTGAAAAAATATACAACTGCCTCAAGTCCATCTGTTGCCTCCGCAAGTTTTATTGCATGTTCCGGTTCTAACAAAAACAGTGCTGTAGAGTAGGCATCTGCCATTAATGCAGTTTCTGTAACAACTGTTACAGAGATAGCATTTTGTGACGGATAACCGGTTAACGGATCGATAATGTGATGATACCGAATTCCTTCTTTTACAAAGTACCTTTCATAATCTCCCGATGTAACAACCGCTTTATTCCTCACATTGATCACATCTATCATTTCATTAGATTCACTTCTGGGATGTTGAATTCCAATTTTGAAGGATTTTTTCCTGCCAAAGATCCGCATATCTCCCCCAGCATTAACAAAGCCTGAGATCACATTTTGCTGCTTTAAATACTTAACCACTTCATCGACTATAAAACCTTTTGCCAGGCTTCCCAGATTTATCTTCATTCCAACAGGTTTATGTAGATACTCATTGCGGATCTTCAATTTCTCAAAATTAGTAACTTGAATTGCACTTTTAATATCTTCATTTGATGGGATGATCTCTTTATTAAAATCCCAAATTTCTGACAAAGCTCCAATTGTGATATCATAATGTGAATTGGTTTTATGAAAAAGTTCACCGGAAATATTAAGCATTTCTTTTAGTTCTTCATCTATGTATAGACTATCTATCTTTGAATTATTGAATTTCCAAATTGGACTTTCATTATTATAAAATGAAAATTTGTACTCGTAATCTTCCATTAATTTGAATGCATTATCTATTAGCTCATTTGTATTCTTTTGTTTAGTTTCAATTTTAATATCAACTAACGTATCCATTACAAAAGCAGATCTCTGTGATGAATATGTCCGTGTAGAATACCTGTAGGCTGCAAAAGCAAAAACCAGGATGAATAAAACTATATTAATTATATCTTTTCTTTTCATATATTCGTCACAAAATTTAGGGCAGTTAATTTGTCAATTGTTATGGTTTTAAGTTATTCCAATCATACTATTAAGGCAAAATAAAACTTGTCATCCTGAGTTTGGCTTCAGCCAAGTATCGAAGGATATACAAAAGGAAAGAGATGCTCGACACTTCGATACACCCGGAAAGTTTTCGGGGCTACTCAGTGTAACGATAATGAATCATTTATCCCATGAAATGCTTGTCCTGAGCTTGTCGAATGGAGTCGAAATGACGGGGCAGTAGGGACGATTACCCTTAATCGTCCGCTGGTTTTCGCTCAATTCTGGGAATTGACCCTTAGATTTTGATGAGTAAACAAAGCTTATCGGTCAGAACCTACTTGTCATCCTCAGCTTGACTGGGGATCCAATTTTTGTTGTTTATTATTTGAGGA
>JAQICU010000286.1 GCA_027858325.1 Candidatus Cloacimonadota bacterium | reverse complement strand
GTGAATATATTTTCTAATATACTAACTCGACTCGAGTGGGAACAACCCGAGTCGGGTTAGAATAGATTAAAGGAGCTTTTATGCGAGTAGATAAATTATTAAACAAATTATGTCTGGTGAAAACCAGAAGTATAGCTAAAAATGCCTGTGATAAAGACCTGGTGAAGATCAATGGAAAAATTGCCAAAGCAAGCTCAATGGTCGCAGATAATGATGTAATTGAATTCGAACTTTACGGATATTTTAATAAAGTAAAAATTACTGAAGTTCCCAAGAGTAATGTTTCAAAAGTAAAAGCACCAGAGTTTTATGAAATCTTAGAAAGAGACAAATTGGAGTTGTAGAATATTCCTAAGAAATTAATTTGAAAATAAAAAAAGCGCCCGAGTTTTCGGACGCTTTTATAGTTTCAACAAGTTCTACTCGTCGTAAGTTTCCATCTCATTTTCCAGTTCACCAAAAGCTTGGGAAGCTTTGAATTGATTGTACAGAGCTTCTTCATTTTTGATCTGGTTCATAAGATTTTTATTAACTGCTTCTTTAGGAACACTTACACGAACGAATGTTTGGAAACGATTATCATCACTTACTATTGTTTCCTGTTTTGTTACCATTACATTGGCAAATTTCGCTTTAGCAACAGCTTTTACAACTTTGCTGGTAAGAGCAAGAACCTGTGGATTATTAACACCAGCCTCTTCTTCATAGTTCTTCACCATACCTTTTACATAAGTTTCAACGTATTGTGCTGCTTGCAGCATTGCATTTGCATAAGCTGCATCGTAAGATGAATTTTGTGAAACTTTAGTAGCCATTCCATAAGTTTGAACGTATTCAGCGTTATCTTGATCTTGCCACCATTCCGGATAGTAAAGTTTTTTAACGCCTTTACCTCCTCTTCCGCATGCAGTCAAAAGAAGCATTACAACAACTAATACCGCCAAAATCTTAAACAATTTCATATTCCCTCCTTTATTTTTTTGTATTCTTTTAATGGATGCTTATTGCATCCTTCACATATTCAATTTCATTTACAGGAATGATCGCATGTTTTTCATTAATTTCGAAAACATGCCAACAATTGCCCCGAAAATTATTTGGAACTTCAAAACTGGCAAGTAATTTATTTTGACCATATACAAAAACCTGAGCATTACTTCGCGAAAGTTGTTCACTTCGCTTACTATTTTTATTTGTGTAATCGTGTACGGAATATCTATAATTGCCAACTGCAGGTTTATAAATTGTTACAGTTTCAGGACCATACTTGTCCATATCATCTCTATCTAGAAAATCTTTTCCGTCGATCAGGATTTTATTCCTATACCATATATGGAAGTCCCCTCCTTCCGGATTAGGTCCGGAAAGATGAGCATCCAGATCTCTCGGTCTGCTTCCCCAAGTAAGAACAATGCGGAATTCTTTGATCTCGGGAGAGAGTGCACACACGATCTCTCTTGGTGTTTCATCCGCTCCCATCCGCACATTTGCAAATGTACTGATGTATCCTTCTTTGGAAATATCAAGTTTGTACTGTCCAATTTCTACTTCATCTATGAATATGCCCGTTTCGTCAGTTTCTATGGAACGGATTTGCTTCATATAATCTGTTATGCTCACTTTTGTATCACTGAGAGGATCACCGGTAACAGCATCCACTATCCTTCCAACAATTATTCTTGATTTCGGATAATATTTGATTTCGCGATCAACATCCCCGCTTGAAGCATCTAGTGTAAATATTTTACAGGCCAATCCAGAACCTTGCGGAACTTTGATTAGATCAATCAATTCACCATCTTTAAACACCGAGATCATTGGTTTACTCATACTTATTAAGGTAGGATCATTGTTCATATCGTCATCAGCAAATTTGTCTTTTATCCAGAATGTAAAAAAACCGTCATTACCATATATTTTGAATACCTGTTGAGCTTCTAAAGACATTCCCTCACCAACAGATATCAATTTGCCATCTAAAGCTTCTGCTGCACTAGCACCTATTAAGAAAGCATGCTCTTCTCCAATTGATCCACTGATGAAGCCATTGCATTCACCTTCAAATTCATCCCAATTAAGATTAATTTGATATTCTGCAGCTAATAAAAAAGAATTAAATAATATCAAAAATATTAATAATTTTATTTTCATTTATTCTCCTGCACAGAAAATCGAAATTTGGAATAACATCGTCAAGAAAAAATGTTGTTTTATATTTAGAGATTATAATTCTATATCTTCTTCGAAGTTACCAATTATGTTCTCAACTCTAATTATTTGGATGAATCCAACACCTTTTTTATCCAGATTGATCCCATTTTCTTTTAGAAGTTCAGCAAGATTATTGGCAGAATTTTTGTTTTCTATATGAGCTAAGATCACGTTTGATTCTTTGTTTTTTCCCTGAGCCATATAGCTT
>JAQICU010000241.1 GCA_027858325.1 Candidatus Cloacimonadota bacterium | reverse complement strand
AAATGCTGAAAATGCTGAAAGAAGTAAGAAAAATGCTTCCTGATCTCCAATTGCCGGTAATTATTTTTAAATCAAGAGAAGATCATGTAGTCCCAAGAATAAGTGCGACATATACGATGAAAAAACTGGGATCAAAAGATAAAGAATTAATCTGGCTGGAAAATTCCTACCATGTTGCTCCTCTGGATTATGATAAAGAATTGATCGCAAAGAAAAGTATTGAATTTATAGAAAATCATCTATAAAATATGTTTAGAGTGTAATAATAGTTTAACTTTTCTTACAGTGTAGTGTAAAAATAGTTTGACTATTATTACAGTATCTTAATTCAATATATGAGTTAATATATTGGTGTGGAGTAGATTATGTTAAACCAAATAGATCCGACAAAGACTATCTCGTGGATTAATCTGGAAGAACACTTCCAAAAAATGAAGAATGTTCAAATGAAAGATCTCTTCAAAAAAGATAAAAACCGTTTTGATAGATTCTCTCTTGATTTTGAAGATATTCTCGTAGATTTCTCTAAGAATATTATCACTAATAAGACGATGAGTCTGCTCTTGAAGTTAGCTGATGAGATCAATATGAAAGCTGCTATTGATGACATGTTTTCAGGTGAGAAGATCAATGAAACAGAAGATCGTGCAGTCTTGCATACAGCATTAAGAAACCGGTCAAACATACCTGTAATCTTTGAAGGAAAAGATGTAATGCCAGATGTGAATAAAGTCCTTAAGCAGATGAAAGAATTTTCTGATAAGATAACATCAGGACTCTGGAAAGGATTTACAGGCAGGGCAATAACTGATATTGTGAATATCGGAATTGGCGGATCTGATCTTGGTCCTTTAATGGTTACGGAAGCTCTCAAACCATACAATAAAGGAATTAATGCTCATTATATTTCTAATGTGGATGGTACTCATCTTGTCGAAACACTCAATAAGCTGAATCAGGAAACCACACTATTTATGATCGCATCCAAAACATTTACAACTCAAGAGACAATGACCAATGCACATTCTGCACGAGCCTGGTTTCTATCTCAGGCAAAAGATACAGAATATGTTAAGAAGCATTTTATAGCGATCTCCACCAATGAAGAGGGCGTAACAAATTTCGGTATCGATAAGGAGAATATGTTTGGTTTCTGGGATTGGGTAGGCGGAAGATATTCACTCTGGAGTGCCATCGGACTCTCTATTGCCTGTACAATTGGATTCAAAAATTTTGAAAGATTATTAGAGGGTGCTCATGCAATGGATAATCATTTTAGGGAAACTCCTTTTAAAGAAAATATCCCTATAATCCTAGCTCTTATCGGTGTTTGGTATAATAATTTCTTCGGTGCAGAAAGTGAAGCAATATTACCTTACGATCAATATCTTCATAGATTCCCGGCTTACTTCCAGCAAGGGAATATGGAAAGCAGTGGAAAATATGTAGATCGTTCTGGCAAAGAGGTGAGTTATCAAACCGGTCCGATCATTTGGGGAGAACCCGGAACAAACGGGCAGCATGCTTTTTATCAATTAATCCATCAGGGAACTAAAATGATACCTTGTGATTTTCTAGCCCCTGCAATTTCCCATAATCCAATTGGAGATCATCATCAGAAGTTACTTTCAAATTTCTTTGCACAAACTGAAGCTTAGAAGAACGGCAAGACAAATGATGAACTTATTTCCGAATTAAAGAAAATGGGAAAAACAGAAAAACAGATCAAAAAACTTCTTCCTTACAAAGTTTTTCAGGGAAATAAACCGACAAATTCAATATTGTTTAAACAATTAACACCAAAAACTCTGGGAATTCTTATTGCAATGTATGAACACAAGATATTTACACAAGGTATTATTTGGAACATTTTCAGTTTCGATCAGTGGGGTGTGGAACTGGGAAAACAGCTTGCCGTTAAGATCCTACCCGAACTAAATTCTTCGAAACCTATAACTTCCCACGATGTTTCAACTAATAATTTAATTAATAGATACAGGAAAATGAGAGGACGGTTTTCCAAAGTAAAAACACTTAAATTAGACCAGCTCAATATGCCTATTACACCAGATGGATCTGATTGGGACCCAATGAATCTTACAGAGTTACATTATCAGATATTACAAACTTGTTCACATCAGGAAGTATCCACCAAAGAGATAACTGAAAAACTTGGAAGAAGAGGAAAATCCGGAAATTTCAAACGGGCAATAAGCCTACTAAGAAAACACAAGTTAATTGCATATAAATTCCCGAAGAAACCAGGAAGTTCTTATCAAAAATACCGGATAACAAAATTAGGACTAAATACAATTCAGATACTTGAGGTGATGGAGCATAATATAATGGATCATGTGCAAGTTATTAAAGGTGATATCACAAAAATTAAAGTAGGAGCTATCGTAAATGCTGCTAACACTACTCTTCTTGGTGGTGGTGGTGTGGACGGAGCTATCCACAATGCAGCCGGTGAGGAACTCTTAAGAGAATGCAGAAAACTAGGAGGTTGTGCAACCGGAAAAGCCAAGATCACAAAAGGTTTTAACCTTCCTGCAAAATATGTAATCCACACTGTTGGTCCTGTTTGGCATGGTGGAAAAACAAAAGAGGATGATCTATTAATTAGCTGTTATAAGAGTTCATTAGAACTCGCCAGGCATAACGGGATCAAATCAATTGCTTTTTCCGCGATCAGTTGTGGTGTTTACAGATTTCCGATAGAGAGAGCTGCCAGAATTGCTATTACAGAAGTTCGAAAATATATGAAAGAATATCCCGCGATCAAGAAAGTTATATTCGTCTGTTTTAATGATGAGATATTTCAAGCTTATCAGAAGATAATGAATGATGAATTTAAAGGATAATGAAATTAGTAAAAACTGAAGATGGTTCATTCACCATTTTTAGCGAAGTTGCAGGTGAACATTACCATACTGTTTCCGGTGCAATTGAGGAAGCATTTGAAAAACATGTGAATGCGCTTGGAATAGAAAACGGAATGCATATCCTCGATTTCTGTTTCGGGCTTGGTTATAATTCCATCGCAGCCTGTAAAGATCACACGAAACTGCAAATATTTGGATTGGAAAGTGACATAAATATAATTGAAGCAATGAAAGATATTGAAATTCCTGAAATATTAAAAACCGAATTTGCTCCTTTTAGAAATATTGCAGAAAGTCTGGATGTTACCGACAATAATAGCAATAGAATTCAAATATTATTGGGAGACGCATTGCAAACCATTGATGAGCTTCCAGATGGAATATTTGACCGGGTCTTCTTCGACCCTTTCTCACCTAAGAAACAACCAAAAATGTGGAGCGAAATAATCTTCCAAAAAATATACAATAAAATGAAAAAGGGAGCAAAACTGAGTACATACAGTTGTGCCGGGCAAGTCAGGAAAAACATGATCTCAGCCGGATTCAAAGTAATGGATGGTCCGGTTGTGGGTAGGAGAAGTCCGGCAACGATAGGAGTAACATTATGATTTTTATTCCATTATATAGTTTTCATTCAAATATTAAAGTTTTCCAAATTACCGATTATATTACATTAAAGAAAATTGAAGATTACACATATATAACATCAATAATGGATAAGGATTTCTTTTCGAATAAGGAAATCGAAAGTATATATCAATGTACTCATTTATTGGAGATATCTGATTCATATAGAAAGTTTATTGATCTTCCAAATCCAATAAGTAAAATTGATGATATTTTTCTCCATGCATCTTGGATACAAAAATCTTTTCGGTTATTTATAAAGTTTATTTTCGGGCATGAAATAAGTACAATCTCTTCAAATTTACAAACACCCTATGCAGCACGAATTCTCCATAGAAAAAGACGAAATGAATATGAAGAAAGCATAATCAAAATGGAATTAGAAGATCTTACAAATATAAAAAGTAATTTTTGTAAGTTAACTGTATTATACAATAAACCTTCAAGATTACAATTAGCAGCAACATTTACTTTTTGGGGGATCTTGAGCATGACGTGGATTGAGGCCTATATTACATTTATGACCTCATTTGAATTTCTATTAACACATAAAAGTTCTTATGGAGTTAAGAAAAAACTAGCTTTAGCATGTGCATGTATTCTTGAAGATAGTGATTCATCAAGAAACAATATTTATACAGAATTTTGCAAATTATACAATTTTCGAAGTGATATTATTCATGGTAAGTCACAAAAAAATATTGATGAAAATGGCTATGAATATTTAAGTCGATTATCAAATTTACTTAGAGAAACATGGCAAAGAGTATTGAGTGATCCAACTATGATTATTATGTTACAAAAATCAGATACTGGTAGAAAGGGGTTCATCAAATCTATTCAGAAGAATTTTGAACCTATTTTTATTGATACTTTATCTAAAAAGTAAAAATGTCTAATCTCTTATCACATAATAAAACACTTGCAATAAAATGTGATTTCCAGCTTAAGGTTACAAAAAATATTTAAGGAGAATTATATGTCTCAAACATATGAATACATTAAATTGATAGGAATATTAGCTTTACTGGCTGGCTTTATTAAACTTATTATTGGATTTTTCGGGTATTCTTATGGAGCACATTTTTTATCTTCATTCATAATCCTTGGAATTGGAATTGTGATGTATTTTCTTGGCTTGATCATTCAAAAACAAACCGAAACAAAAGAGGAATAAATGTTAGAACGCTTAACCGATCCGTCAGAAATACCGGAAGAAAAAGATTTTGACCGTACCCTGCGCCCGAAATCATTGGATGAATTTGTTGGACAGGAAAAGATCAAAGAAATATTAGATATTTCCATACAAGCAACTAAGCTGCGAAAAGAACCACTCGATCATATTCTGTTTTACGGTCCTCCGGGGCTTGGAAAAACTACACTTGCGCATATTATTTCAAATGAACTTGGTGTGGAAGTTAAGGTGAGTTCTGGTCCGGTTCTGGAAAAAGCTCCCGATCTGGCAGGAATATTGACCAATCTGCAGAGGAACGATGTATTTTTTATTGATGAAATACACCGGTTGAATCATGTAGTTGAAGAATATATGTATCCCGCCATCGAAGATTTTGAAATGGAGATAATTATCGACAGCGGTCCGGCTGCACGCTCACTCTCAATCGATATTGAGCCATTTACCATGATCGGGGCAACTACACGGGCAGGACTGTTAACTTCTCCCCTACGGGCTCGTTTCGGTTTGGTTTTACGGCTGGATTATTACGATGTTGAAAGTATTGAACACATTATTAAACGCTCAGCAGGATTATTGAATATCCCATTGGATGAGCAAGGAACAAAAGAGATGGCTCGTCGCAGCCGTGGAACTCCACGTGTGGCAAACCGACTTCTCCGCCGCGTACGAGATTATGCTCAAATAAAAGGTGACGGTATTATCACACAAGAAATAGCAATTAAAGCTCTTAAAATGTTGGATGTTGATTTTGCCGGATTGGATGAAATGGATAAACGCCTGCTGATGACATTAATTGAAAACTACAATGGTGGACCGGTTGGATTGAAAACGTTGGCAGTTGCTCTGGGAGAAGATTCAGGTACTGTTGAAGAAATTTATGAGCCATATCTTATCCAACAGGGATTTCTGGATAGAACATCTCAAGGCAGAAAGGCAACTATGAAAACCTACAAACATTTTAAGATAAAACCAACTCAGGCACAAATGAGTGTGTTTGATGTCGTGGATGAGTAGATTGCCACAGACTTGCATTGACACAAATAATATTAAGTCCTGGTTTAAAAAAAACGTCACAATATTTTTTAATGCATGAAAAATTAGGTACCAGGCAAAGCCCTAAATGGCAGAAGATCATTCAACCGACTTTAGTGGATGAAGAATTGAGATTAGAGTATGATCAGGGAAATCGAAAAAGTTATTTGATTTCCATTCTTTTCTATATGAAGAAAAGACATAATTATGACTTATTAACAATAATATTAACGAAATAACGTTCCCAAATTCTAATCGAAAATAAAGAACAAGCAGAATCATTTTCGACACAAGCTCTCTTTACTATTATACCTGGTCCTCTTATAAGTTTTACCCCAAATTTATTTAAAATATCATCAATAAATTTAACATCGGGCTCATTGTTAATATGTACACTTATATCATAGTCTTTGGTAATATATTTATTCGAAAGTTTGTAGGTTAATCCTCTGACTATTTTTTTGGATATTGTAGTAATTGAGTCAACAGGGACGAGTAAAGCATGATTAGAATTGTTAATATTGCCATTGTTTGGACCAAAATTAGGAAAGAAATTTTCTTCGGGGAATTTACTAACAGGAAACATTTCTTGAAGAATTTTCTTTCGTTTATCAGCTCTTGCTTTGATATCTTTTGGGTTTTTACCTAATTTTGGATCTAGTGCCCTCAAAGCTTTATCAGAAATTCCGAGAGATTTTATTTCATTGGGATCAATACAAAGTCCAAATCGGATAAGCAAGTCATTTTCAATTTTACTAAAATTATTATTACATTTATAATAAGCAGGGGCTTGCCATTTTTCCATATTTTTTGGAGTTGATTTTGGATACCATTTTCTTGGAAAAATATGATCATCTGTAATATTATTTGTATCTTTTAGGCAGTATGTACAAAAACCTTTTTTCTTCTTTTTACTCATAAAAAATTTTATAATTACAAATTATAAATTCTCCCATTTCCTCAATCTTTTTTTGCATTCCATTTTCGGTAATAGAACTCTATTTTTCATTCCTAAGTTTTAGATAAGAAATGCTAATAAAATGTCAATTATTTAATAGCAGTAATTTTATCTCTGTTATTATAATTGTTCTTGTTATTAAC
>JAQICU010000095.1 GCA_027858325.1 Candidatus Cloacimonadota bacterium | reverse complement strand
GCAAATCTTTTTATTTCACTTTTTCGTAAAATATAAATATTTAAAACAATAATTGGAAAAGAAACCCCAATTGTAATAGCAGAAAAAACTTTAAAACTAAAGATGTTTTTCATGAATAAAAATATTGGATAAAGGATAATCAATAAAGCAGGAAATATTGACACTATAGCAATATCTCTCCTCCCAATCTTCACTGCAAGAGTTTTTGCACCAAGTTTTATGTCTCCTTCAATATCTTCACCATCCTTTATAATTTCCCTTATAAAAGTATACAAGAAAGCAAAAATAAAAATGATCATAGAATTTTTTACGTTATCATTACATAGTCCGCCAAATAGGAAAGTACTTGCAGTAATATAAGCAACAAGTATATTCCCAGTCAGGAAACTCATTTTAAACGTCTTTGCGTAACTAAATAATAAAATGCTATTAACAATAGCAATAATAACACAATAGTAATTCTGTGTAAAGTAGCTTGCAGTTATACCAGATATAAAAAGCATTATAGAAAAGATGTAAGCTGTTTTTGGTGTAATTTTACCAGAAGGTAAAATTCGATCTGGTCGATTGATAATATCGATTGGGATATCAAAAAAATCATTAATTACATAACCGGCAGCTGCAATGAGACATGCAGAAAGTGCAGCAAATATTATCGGATAAATATTGCTGTTTGCTGAGTGATAGTACGCCCCAAAGAAAACAGATAGAGTCACAAACACGCAATTGAAAGGACGAATGATCTTAATAAAAGACATCTTTAATTCTAAGGTAAACGATCTTTAACAGTATTTACAAATTCCAATAAAATTTCATTTGCTTTCATATTTTTTATAAGATTGTAACAATCTCGAAGAAGTTTTTCGGCTTTCATTTTAGATTTTTCAAGCCCCAAAAGAGATGGATAAGTTGCTTTGTGTCCTTTGGAATCTCCACCCGGATTTTTTCCAAGCACTTCGAAACTGCCTACTTCATCCAGAATGTCATCAACTATCTGATAAGCAAGACCAAGATTCAGAGCGAAATTACTGAGGGTTATTGTAAGGTTTTCTTCAGCTCCTTCGATCACACAAGCAAGTTCCATAGCAGCTTGAAGTAAAGCTCCTGTCTTTTTTAGATGTACATAACGAAGTGTATTGATATTAACCTTTTTCTTAGCAGATAAAATATCAACAGCCTGACCACCGATCATTCCTCTTGTGGAAACAGCTTTTGTAAGTACATGGATACATTCAAGTGCAATCTTATTATTACTAAGTTCTGTAAGAAGTTCAACGGCTTTCGTGATCAGGGCATCTCCTGTAAGAATTGCAGTTGCTTCATCAAATTTTACATGACAACTTGGAATTCCGCGGCGTTCTGATGAATTATCTACGCTTGGCAGATCATCATGAATGAGTGATGCTGTATGAACTAATTCCAGAGCACAGGCAACAGGCATTAATCTTTCCAATCGATTGATGTTTTTTCTTCCAATAAGCATCTCATATGTTGCAAAGAACAGAATTGGTCGCATTCGTTTTCCACCGCTGAACACACTATAGCGCATTGCTTCATGAAGTTGTTCAGGATATTCATTTGATGGAGCTAAGTAATGATCAAGAGCTTTTTCTAAAAGCCTTGAACGTGTCTTAAAATATTCCTGTACTAACAAATTATCCCTCTTTTATTATCTTAGTGGAAGAGCTACTTTCTTCCCATTTTTTGATGATTGATACATTGCCAAAATCAATTCTAGTGATTTTCTCCCACTTCTACCATCAGTATTTGGAGTATCTTCGCCTCGGAGAGCATCAACAACATTCTGCAAGTAACCAAGATGTCCAAAACCGTAGACACTTTTAGGATCAGTTTTCGCTGATTGAATCAATTTATCATCATCATCATAATCTTTGAATTCCCAATAATCTATTTGATTAACAGCAATCCCACCGATTTTCACAGTTCCATTCTCACCCATTATCATTATGGATCCTTCAAGATTCTTTGGGAATGTATTCATTGTAACTTCCACCGTACCTAAAGCGCCATTTCTAAAACGAATGATCCCTGTTCCCATATCTTCAGTTTCTATGTTATGGTTTAGAGTAGAAGTAAACGACATAACGGATTCTACCGGTCCCATGAGCCATTGAATAAGATCAAAATAATGAGAAGCCTGATTCATAAAAGCCCCACCATCAAACTCCCATGTCCCACGCCACTTAGCCAAATCATAATAACTTTGTGGACGAGTCCACCGTACAGTTGCATTAGCACTGAACAATCTTCCAAATCTTCCTTTATCAATCGCTTTTTTGAGTAATTGAATGGATGGATTCAAACGGTTCTGCTTCACAACAAAAAGTTCAACGTGATTATCATCACAAGCTTTTACAAGTGCATCTGCAGATTTTAAGTCTATAGCCATTGGTTTTTCTGTGAGTACGTTGATCTTTCTATTAGCTGCTTCTATCCCCATTTGTGGATGCATTCCACTTGGAGTACATATTAATACAGCATCTACACTTTCCTTATCTAACATTTCTTTATAATCAGTGTAATAAGTTGTTATTTTATATTTTTCTGCGGAATCAACTGCACGTTGTTTAATAATATCTGCACAGGCAATAATTTCTGCACTTTCA
>JAQICU010000074.1 GCA_027858325.1 Candidatus Cloacimonadota bacterium | reverse complement strand
GCGTAAAGTTGTGGCAATATCGGTACTGAGCATTTTTGATGAAGAACCGGTAATAAATATATATGGAGCGAAAGTGTCCTTGATCCTCCGGATAAATTTTTCCCAATTATCAACTTCATGAATTTCATCGAAAAAGAGATAGATTTTTTTTTCAATATTCTGCGGATAAAGCTCAAAATATGCATCGATCAGTGTTTGAAGATCTTCAGAAGAAAGATCAAAACGCTCATCTTCAAAATTAAAGTAAAATATTAAACTTCTGTCAATACCATCAGCAATCAATTTATTTATAAGAGAATAAAAATAATAGGTTTTACCACAGCGTCTGGGACCTACAAGAGTGATAATCTGCTTAGGATATATTGGAACTTCCAATTCACGAAGTGTTATATTGGGAATAGGAAGTTTTTCATGAAAATCTCGGATGATTGTTTTAATAATCTCTTTCATATTATCCTCCTTTCAGGGAAAAAGATGTGCTAAATTATCCTTATAACAAGGAAATGTCAAGTAATAATATGTAAAAATCTAATATTTTCCCTGAATAGAGGAAAATACTCTAATAATTTTCCTTATAAAGAGGATAATATAAGAATTTGATAGAATCCCTCTACGATCTCATTAAATCCGCAAGCAAGTTCTGTGTTGGCTGCTTCCTGCTGTGTGAACCATTTTAATCGTTGTCCTTCCATCAGGTTGATCTCAGAAATAATCAGATTAGCTTTTTTCCAATAAGTAAATTCAATTCTATCATCGAAATCTTTTTGGCAGAACAGTTGGAAATCCTGCAGATCAATGTTCATCTCCTCTTTCATCTCACGAATGATACACTGCTCGGGAGTTTCATCAGGTTCTACATGTCCCCCTGGAACATCCCACATATTGCGGTAGGGTAGACCAGGTTTATCATCCCGCAAGAACAAGAGAACTTGCTGTTGATCATTAATAAATATTATGCTGGAACCTAAGCGTTTCATAAAAAAAGGCTCTCCTAATAAAGGAAGAGCCTTAATAATGATAATTGCATTAACAACTATTTTGTAACTGTAACAGTTCTGGAGTAGACAGTAACAGAACTTGTGAATATATTAAAAATAATATCTAACGCGCTTTGTTCTGTTTTGATCTCATAATCTACAGCATCACCTGCCATCTGGTTTGTGTCTACTACATTCAATGGTGCAAGGCCAAACAGTATATACCACTGACGAGCCTCTATAACCTGATTACCCTGAGCACCTTTTCCAACCTGATGGATATTGGCTGAACATCCCACAAGAGCGATTAAAGCAATTAGTACGATTATTGACACGATTTTTTTCATTTTCTTATCTCCTTTTACGAGCCGGTTTTGCCAGGTAAACCGATCTCATTTTTTGTTTTTTTTATTGTTCCGATTGATGATTCAATGGTTCTCAACTCTTCCTCATAATATTTTGAGGGTACTGCATAATCTATCATAAACACCTTTTGCTCGTTATTTGCTGCGATCAATTTTACGGTGATAAGATCATCTTTTGTGAAAGTGAGTTGATAAAAATCGAGTTCATTATGGGCAAATGTGCCTTCATTTATGCTTAGATCTTGATTTTTTATTCTGATCTCATTCAGGTAATTTTTCCGAGTCTCATCTGCCGGAAATTCACTGATGAAGATTGAGATAAAACAGGTGGCGGACTTTTCTTTATCCATGAAAACATCTAGAGGTAAAATGGTAACCCCCGTTGTGTCTTGGGATGCTTTTAGCTTCTCCGTGATAGCAGTCATCAGTCCGGAACTGATTCGCTCCCAACCTGTAGGCGGATAAAAGCTGATACCAATATCTGAACAAATGTACTCTTCAGATAATAGAGATTGATCCACGGAAAAAGTAACATCTGCAAATTCAGCAGTTGCCTGTTCTTTTGTACAACCTAAAATCATTACGACTACGAACAATACGAGCATAATTTTTTTCATTTAATGATTTCCATTTTTATTTTTGAGCAAAATTTGGCTTCTCAATTATTTTAGGCAAGATATTTTTATTGAGCAAGTGGAACGGTTATCCATCTTCTGGAATATTTCCTTTCCCAGTCATACCTTTAATTTCCACTTTCATGAACATTGTTTTTTCCAGAACAGGTTCTGGAAGTGGATAATCATTACCGCCATAATGATGAAACATCACATTAATTGCTCTTTGTTTTTCGGCAATATCCATGATGAATTCAACTTTCCCGTAAGCGATCACGCTTTTATAATACATTGTCCAATCATCTTGAGGGATGTTATTGGTTAATTCATTATCTACATTAAAAACCATACAGACATTTGGATTTTTCTTCAGAATATCTATTTTCTCACCTTCGGGAGCACAATGAAAATAGATCGTGTTTTCAAAATATCCAAAATTGATTGGAATCACATAGGGCATACTATCTTTGCTCATTCCCAGGTAACAAACTTGTGCTCTGGAAATAATATCCAGTATCACTTTTTTATCTGTGATCTCCCTATCTTTTCTTCTCATTATTTTATCCTTAGTAATTTAATACTCTTTTTTTATCACTAAGTTCAGTAGTCAAGAATATTATTGAGATAAGATAATTGATGTTTTCACTTATGGGTATAGAATGGTAGTTAATAAATAATTTGACAGAAATAATCAAAAAATATTGTTGTTCCGTTGTGGTACAAAAAGGAGAAGTGATGCAAAAATTTATCAACGATCTTATTATAGTGGGATTGACCGAAAACGAAGCAAAAACATATATTCTGTTATTGGAAAAGCCTCTGACTGCTACTAAAATAGCTCAGCTCATCGGCGTGAACAGATCAAATGTTTATGGAATAATCTCCAGCCTGGCTCAGAAAGGATTTGTGCGGAAAATGAATGCTGCGGTGCGCACAATCATGCCAATAAATCCCAAGATTGCTTTCGATACAAGCAAAACAGACCTACAGATGCGCATTAAATTGATGGATAAATTAGCTGAAGAATTATTTCCCTATTTTGAAGCAGATAATCAGCAAGACAACAAAGAGCTCATCAAAATATTACATACAAAATCAGTTATTATGGACACATTGGAAAAATTGGAATTAGATGCGGAGAATGAAGTTTTAGCTTTCAGCAAACCTCCCTATATAATGAATGTTGATAAATTGGATGACTTGAATATTGTTCAAAAAGAAAGCGCCAAAAAAGGAGTGATCTATAAAGCTGTGCATGAGATCGAGCCCGATAATCTGCAAAACTTTATTAAAAGAATGTATTATTTCGAAAGTATGGGAGAAGAAGTTCGGGTGGCACATCATCTTCCTATGAAAATGTTTATTTTCGATAGGAAAATTGCTGTGTTTACTTTGGAAAACAATCTGAATAATTTTTCTAATTTCACTTTCACATCTTTTGAGCATACTGATGTAGCCATAACTTTTACTCAAATTTTTCAACAATACTGGGATAAAGCTATGCTGCTTGATGAATTTATAAAACAAACAAATAAGGAGTAAATCGATGAAAAAGCTATTTTTATTTTTCGTATTGCTAGCACCCGTAATTCTCTGTTCCACAGTTATTCCAGCCGGTGACGTAAGCGGTGTATGGGATCTGGCTGGAAGTCCCTATTACGTTGATGGAGAAATCACTATTCAATCCGAAACAGAACTTGAAATTGAAGCAGGCGTGGATGTGATCTTTAATGATCTGTACAAGTTTTTTATCATGGGGAGGTTAGTTGCTAACGGTACAGTCAACGACTCTATCAAATTCACACCTTTGAACGTCGCAACTGGTTGGCACGGATTACATTTTATAGATGGAAATCTAAGTTCACTTCTTGCGAATGAAATCAGTTATTGTCAATTTAAGCAAGGATATGGATTGGGAACCGAGGATGAAAAAAATGGAGGTGCTATTTTCTGTTTAAACACCAGCAACCTGACGATAGAAAACTCCCTATTCTATCAAAATTATTCTGAATGGGATGGTGGAGCGATATATTTAGGAAATGGTTCAGATGTAGAGATTAATAATTGTATGTTCCTACAAAACGATTGTGGTTTTTATGGCGGTGGCATTATTACCTATGGCTCCGATCCCATACTAAATGGTTGTACATTTAAAGAAAATACAGCTTCTATCTTTGCAGCCGGTTTCTCCTTTTGGACCAGCTCAAATCCGGAATTGTATAATTGCATTTTCATCGATAATTATGCCGGGGCCTGCGCAGGCATCTACGGTGTTAACTCAAACTTAAAAATGGCAAATATACTTTTACTTAATAATGAAACTCAATATGGTTCCGGAGCTGCTTGTGGCTTAACTTCCTGCATCACAGAAGTGACAAACATCACGGCAGCTGACAATGTTTCTCCTCTTTCGGGTGGAGCTTTTTGGGTAAATGACGGCACTTTGATTCTAAACACTTCCATTTTATGGAACAATATGCCTGAAAACATCTTCGTCGTGTCTGGATCTGTAAATGCTTCCAATAGCTGTATCAGCGATGGCTTTACCGGTACGGCTATCATCTCGGATAATCCTCAATTTGTAGATTACGCTAATTTGGATTTGCACTTAACAGGAACATCGCCCTGTATCGACACAGGTGATGAAACATTAGTTACTTTCCCGCTTCCTGCCTTCGATCTGGATGGAAATGATCGTATCATCGATGGAGACCAAAACGGAACAGCAACTATTGACATGGGAGTTTATGAATTCGTTCCTGCCGTTAACACAGGTTTCATTGCTGGAACCGTGACTGACAGCGACGGAAATTTCCTGGAAAATGCTGAGATAACAGCTGGAATTTATTCTGTACAAACAGATATAAACGGTGAATACGAGATGGAAGTGGAAGTTGGAGATTACACTGTTTCGTGCTATCTGGAAGGCTACGAAATCCCAGATGATGTGCAAGTTACTGTTATTGCCAGTGAAACATCTGTTGCAGATTTTATATTGGAAGAAGAAGTTAATGCCGAAAATCAACTTCTGCCTTTTGAGTTAACTTTACTGGGGAATTATCCAAATCCTTTCAATCCCAGCACGACTATTTCCTTTTCATTACCGCAAAACACGAATACATCTATATCAATTTTCAATCTGAAAGGTCAGTTTGTAAAAGAGCTTTCCAATGATTTCCTGACAGCCGGAACTCATCAATTCACTTGGAATGGAAAAGATGAAAAGGGTAAAAAAGCCACATCCGGATTGTATTTTTACGAAATTAAAACCGACTCAGAAATCAAAACCGGAAAAATGCTGATGCTTAAATAAATCTGCCTTTTCGCTTATTTTCATAAATCACGAACCTGCTGTCATGCGATAGCAGGTTCGTTAGATTTTGAAAACCGTAGTCAAGAATATTATTGAGGTAAGATAATTTTTGATTTTGCTTTTGATACGGATAGTAAATAAAAAATAATTTGACAGAAAATAGAAGATATCTAATTTGTTTAACGTAAAAGATTATTATTTAAGTGATTAGAAGATTTACTAAAATATGCGTAAATATAAGGAAGCCTATATTTATGAGACAAAACATAAATAAAAAAATTGGTAATTTGGAAGTAAAACTATTAGCTTTTATGCAATTGCAAGATTCTCCGATAGTTAAATCAGGAGATATGGTTGAAGTTCTTGGAATTACACAGCAAAGAGAAAATAATTTGCTAAGTAATATGAACCAAAAAGGACTAGTTGTAAGAATTAAAAGAGGATACTATGTAGTTTCTCCGAAATTTCCCACTGGGAATTATGCTGAAATATCAGAGTATAAGTTGCTTTATTATGTTATGCAGGCTTACAATACACAATATCTGGTGACTGGTCCAACAGCAATCTTTTATTATGGCTATACAACTCAAATTCCCAATAGAATTTATGTTTATAATAGTAAAATATCTGGAGATAAAGAAATTGGAGGAATATCTTTTGTTTTCATGAAAACATCTACTAAAAGATTGAAAGCAGCAGATATCATTACAATGTATGATGGGACTAAAGTTCCTTATACTTCAAAGGTCAGACTTATAATAGATTGTATTTATGATTGGAACAGATATAATACATTACCGAAAGTTTTCAATTGGATAAGAAATGAGATCGAGGAGGATCCGGAGATTACAGCAAAACTAGTCAGTAATGCAATTAGATATGGCAATAAATCTGTTATTGCCAGGTTAGGTTATTGTTTAGATATTTTTAATGCTGAAAGAAATTCTGTAAATAGGTTACAAAAGAAGATTGCAGGAAGTCTATCAATAATACCACTAATTCCGAATACTGATTTCAAAGGTAGAGTAAATAAAAAATGGGGATTGATAATCAATGGAAAGATCTAACAGTTTGAGTTCGAATTATCATACGATCTTTTGGAAAGAGTTGCACAAAAGCTATAAGAATAAAATTAACTTAAAAAAAATTTAAACATATTTAAAAGATTCCGTGTCATAGTAGGTGAGAGGAAGAAATTGAAATGACTGATGCAGAATTGATCGCAGCTTATAAAAGTGGTGACATGGATGCTTTCCAAATATTTTATGGAAGGCACAAAGATGCTCTCTACACTTTTTTGCATAACAGATGCAGGAAAGATGCCAGCGATCTCTTTCAGGAAACATTTATCAAGTTCATAGATGCTGCTGCTAGGAAAGAGATCACCAATCCTAAAGCATATTTATTCAAAATTTCCATGAACCTGATCCGCAATAGCAGCCGCCAAGCAAAAGTAATTTCTCTCAGTGCTGAATTTGATATTCCCGATATTGAAACGGAAGCAGATGAACTTATTAGTGAAGAAACCTTTAGAGAATCTTTATCCTATCTGGCCCAAGAAAAACCGCTTCTCTATGATGTCCTGCATCTGCACATCTTTGGCAAAATGACCTTTGACGAGATCGGGAAAATAAAAGAGATAAGTAAAGATACGATCGCCTCACGTTATCGCTATGCTCTAAATTATTTGAGAAAGTTTCTACAGAATGATCAGCTTCAAGTTAAGGAGGGTTAATAATGTTTAAAGATCAAATATTAAAAAAAGGTATGCATAAAGCACCGGAAGAATTGGAAATTGATATCCTGCTTTATGCTGCTGAAAATATAGAAACTGAAGAGACAAAAGAAATCGAATTGAGTGACTATCTGAGCTGGTTGCCATGTGTCGGTACTCTCTTGTTATTGAGAGACTTTTTCTCAGGAGAGAAGATCAGAATCAGTCCGGTTTTAAAAATTTAAAAAAATATTTGGAGGAAATATGAAATGTAAATACAAAAAACTTATCCCGCTGTTCATTCTTTTAGGAATTGGAATAGCATTTCTAGTAGGGTGGGTTGTACAGTTGTTATGGAATGCAACTATCACTCCGATCTTCAGTTCAACACCAATTACATACTGGCAGGGAATTATGATATTGTTGTTGTTCAAGATCTTGTTCAGTTCGCACTACAATGTTCATAAGGAGCATTACAAAAAAATACACCATCCCCACCCGGAGTTCATTCACAGGCATCTCAAGGACGAAAAAGAAGAAGATGTAAATTCGGAGTCTTAATAAATTCGATATGAAAATAGCCTTTCGAATTTAGGTTCGAAAGGCTTTTGTTAATTATACTCCGAGTTTCCGGATTTTTTTTGGCAATTTTGAATCATAATTTGGTATTAATAAATGTTTATATTGAGTAAAATATTTATACAAAATAATTGACATGAAATAATACATAACACTTTTTTGGAATGATAGATAAAGAAGTGTGGGATTTTGAAAATTTAAACACTTTTGACCTAATTAAATTATCTGACACTTCTTTTAGTCTTTGTTTATTAACAGACCTTGAAGGGAGTGTATTATGAAGACTATTTATTTCATTTTTCTCATTTTTTTATTTTTCATCTTTAATCAATTATTCTCAATCGAACAATCTAATGAAACCCTCAATCCGGAAGTTCAAGATCATACTCAAAAACAAATCCAAATTATCGAACAATTAAAAGATATTCTCAATCTGGTAATACCTGATTCCACCCAAGTGCAGATCATAATAGTTGATGATGGGTCAACATATATGGGTAGGATAATTGAAATTGGCGAAAATAAAGTTAAATTTGAAACCAAATATGGAATTATGACAATATCTATTTTTGAGATCACAGATCTGAAACTGATTTCAGATGATCAACTCAAAGATGGAAAATACTGGTTCCCAAATCCCAATAGTTCTCGACTATTTTTTGCACCTACCGGCAGAATGTTGAAACAGGGAGAGGGCTATTTCGCAGATTACTTCATTTTCTTTCCAACTGTTACTTTTGGAATCACCAATAATATCACTCTTGGAGGAGGATTCTCAATACTCCCGGGTATGGATCTAGATGAGCAGATCCTTCTCTTCACTCCTAAAGTAGGAATAAAGACATCCAAAAAAATGGATCTAGCTATTGGCGCTCTTGTTGTGAAATTACCTGAGAGTACATCAGCAGGAATTCTTTATGGTGTGAGCACTTTTGGTTCTCTAGATAAAAGTGTTACTTTTGGATTGGGATATGGTTATTTTGATGACAAGCTTGCAGATAAGCCAATTGTAGTGCTGGGTGGAGAATCACGTACAAGTAGAAATATTTCGCTGGTTACTGAGAATTGGTTAGTTCCGGAAAAAGATACACCAGTCATTTCAGCCGGGTTACGTTTTTTTGGAGAAAAATTAAGTGCGGACTTTGCTTTAATTTTCCCAATGGAAAAAGATGTATTTATTTTTCCATATATAGATTTTGTTTATAAATTTTAAAGAAATAAAAAGGAGGTCTAATGAAAACACTTATCTTGATTTTTGTTTTATTATTAACTACTTGCTTATACTCAACTATCATCAATATTCCGGTAGATCAACCAACAATACAAGTTGGGATTAATGTAGCAGTTAATGGTGACACAATACTTGTGCAGCCAGGAATGTATGTAGAAAATATTAACTACAATGGCAAGAACATTACTGTCGCTTCACTATTCTTGACAACACAAGATACTACTTATATTTCTCAGACAATTATTGATGGAAATCAAAATGGTGGTGTTGTAAGATTTGAGAATGGTGAAACCATGGATGCCGTTTTAACTGGATTCACGATCACGAATGGTAATAGTCCCACTAGTGGTGGAGGAATTAGCTGCGTTTATACTTCCTACCCACGTCTTGAAAATTTGGTCATAACAGGAAATTCTGCTGAATACAATGGTGGTGGTATTATCTGTGGAGCATACTCCAACCCGAGTTTTGAAAACGTAACAATCACAGATAATTCAGCCGGAAGTGACGGTGGTGGAATTTATTGTTACAATTATTGTAGCCCAAGTTTAGAAAATGTAACAATTTCTAATAACACTTCTTATCATGGTGGTGGGATCTGTTTTCTCGAAAATTGCTCATCTATTTTAGATAGTGTAATTATAAGCAATAATTCTGCCTCAGCAGATGGTGGAGGAATTCTCTGTGCTGAAAATTCTAATTTGAATTTACAGAATGTAATTTTAACAGGGAATACAGCAGTAGATGAGGGAGGTGGAATTTGCATTAATAATTCAACTCCAATATTTGATAATGTTACAATCTCTGGGAATTCTGCTGCTATTGGTGCAGGCATCTATTGTCTAAATTCTGATCCAACTCTAAACTTTGTAGAAATAACAAGCAATACTGCGGTCCTTGGTGGTGGTGGTTTATATTGCGAGGGGTCAGATCCGAATTTAGACAACGTTAATATCAATGGGAATTCAACAGAAGGAGGAGGAGGAGGATTCTATTGTGATGGATCAAGTCCCATCTTAGAAAATGTTGAGATTTCAGATAATACAGCTAACGAGATTGGAGGTGGATTATTGTGCTCAGGATTTTCAAGTCCAGGTTTGGTAAATGTTACAATATCTGATAATTCTGTGTTAAATGTAGAAGCCTGGGGAGGTGGGATTTGCTGTTTGACACATTCTTCTCCGAGTCTCGAAAATGTTACAATTTCCAATAATTCCGGAGACGTTGGTGGTGGCATTCTCTGCATGGACGGATCGAGTCCAACTTTAGAGAATGTAACCATAACCGGTAATTCTGCTTATTTAGGTGGAGGGATCAACTGTAGCCTTAATTCGAATCCGGATTTAATTAATGTTCTAATAATCGGGAATACTGCTGATGAATGGGGCGGTGGAATTTCATGTTTTGATGCTGATCCGAATTTAGTAAATGTTACAATTTCCGATAATACAGCTAATGAAGGTGGAGGGATTTATTGTAGGGAAAATTCAGATCCAGATCTGATAGATTGCATTTTCTGGAATAACTCACCTGAAGAAGTCTATTTTGCTTCTGATGATGAACCCAATTCATTCACAATTTCATATTCAGATATCCAGGGTGGAGAAGCAGGAATTGTAACGAACAATAATGGAACTATTAATTGGTTGGAAGGCAACATTGATGAAGATCCGATGTTTATGGGAACAGGAGCTAATCCATATAGACTTAATAATCTATCCCTATGTATTAATGCAGGCATTCCAGATACTACTGGTTTGAATCTCCCTGAATTCGATCTTGCGGGAAATCTTAGAGTTTATGGTGGAAGAATTGATATGGGTGCTTATGAAAATCAAAATGTTGTTGTAGATATAGATGAGGATTTAATTCATTTGTCTACAAAGCTCAACCAGAATTATCCTAATCCTTTCAATCCGTCCACAACCATTTCATTTAATATCAACAACGAACAAAACGGACAAGTCGAACTTAGTATCTATAACATCAAAGGACAGAAAGTAAAGCAGCTTGTCAGCGATAAACTATCAGCCGGTCAGCATTCTGTTGTCTGGGATGGAAAGGATGATAACAATAAACTTGTTTCATCTGGAATCTACTTCTACAAATTGAAGTCTAGAGATTTTGAGAAGACAAAGAAGATGATACTGTTGAAATAGGGACAAAAAGTCTGAAAAAAGCCTTTCGAATTTAGGTTCGAAAGGCTTTTTTTTAAATCAATTTCTGATGCTAACTTTTACAATGGCTGACTTTCAATATGAATTGTTTCTTGATATTCAGAACTGTCAAAGGCGAGGATCGGGAAGAAAATAAAAGGAAGAAATATCATTCCAATTCCAAAGCCAGTTCCTTTTCCAAATGCTTTGGCAATATCCAGGATTATTATAATTCCGAAAATAGCATTTACAAAAGGGATGAACATTAAGAAGATCCACCAGATCGGTCTGCCGGCAATTTCCAGTTGCAGGATAATGTTATAGATTGGGACAATGCATCCCCAACCGGGTTTCCCGGCTTTCACAAAAATTTTCCACATAACGACAAAAAAGAAAATAATAAAAGCAAAATAAAAAATCCAAAAAGTTAAACCAAGCCCGCTTCCAGATTCCGAAACATACATATTATCATACATATTTTCCTCCTTTAATTTCTATGAATGGAATATCGAGTTATTATGTTTGAAGTCAAGAATTATCTTTTATTTAATAGATAATTATCTTCGGTCTGGTAACTCCTGCTCGGATTTGAGTATGCCCATTAATGTAAATGTGTTTGCCATTGTTTTCCAAGAAAGTTTTTTTGTAACCTTCATTCATCTCAAAATTTCCAAATCCCTCGGTGAGTATTAGCGGGAATGGAATATCCTCGTTTCCGGTTAAGGCAACCCCGATCTCTTTACCGATAAATTGAACCAGATCAAGACTGTCTATTGAGGGTGCGATGATACCTTTTACTTTTCTTTTTGTAGCTTTGGTAAGAATTTCATGATCGATCTTATGTGTGAAGATTAGAATTTCATCTTCTTTACAATTGTCCATTTCAGAAATGTTTTCTATGAAATTTAACTTACCGCTTGCTTCTGTACCAAAACCGATAATCCCCTTCAAAGTTAACCCCTTATAAGAAATAATAGCAGAAGTTCTCTCTTCAATTCTTTCAATCTTACCCTTGATACCTGCTTTAAGAAGATAAGGATCTTTGTCATATTGAACTGTTACAATCCCGGTTTCAAGATTAACTTGCTTGATCGTGCCGGTTGTGGGTGATGGGATAATGGTCGGAAGCGCTATGTTTCTATCATGAATTTTAGCTGCTAACGAATCTCCCGCATAAACAAAATCACCTTCTCCTTTTTTCATATAAGCTTTTATCTGCTTTGGTCGAACATTAAGTTTTTTTGCGATATTGATCTTTTTAGGTTTGGTAGAATAATCCTGGATCTCACGCATAATAATAGTTCCGGAATCAAAGTTTATCTTCTCCACTTTTCCACGTACCGGAGCCTCAAAATAGAAATGCTGGAATTGAAGTTCCTGAATAAAGGTTTTATCCCCGATCTCAACAATACGCTGACCGAATTTCACTTCCTGTCCTTCCTTTATGAGAAGTGATTTTTCGATATTCTCACTGTTCAAATGCAGATATGTTTTATCAAAAAGAGAGATCACATAAACCCGGGGCGGATCGAACAGATTCTCACCGATTATTGCCTCACTGGTTACTTCATCACCCGGTTTAACTAAAATATTTCCTTCATAGGGCAGAGAAACTTCGTGTTCCTGAGTTCCTGAAATTATCGGTTTTTGTTTAATGAAACTATTAAAACTTTCTTCAATGGAAGGGACTTCATCAAATTGTGGGAAGAGCTGCATTGCCCGGTTTTCTGAATCAAAATTATCTTCCGACAAGGCATCGATGTAGAGAGGAAGATCGGATGTAAATTTCATTCCCTGCCCCTGCTCATTCAAATAGAATCCTTTTTCCAGAATGATAGTAATCTCCCTGATTGTTCCTTTTTTATTGGGAATGTAAAGTCTATCTCCAACTTTTATTGTGTGTTGTTTATCATCAACGATTAGCTTAAGAGCTGTTTTACCCTCTTTCCATTTTTGTGATAATGGGCGAATCGTAAGCCCAATCTTCTCAAAGCACTCATCGGTCAGTAATTTGGCTGCCAGTTTTTCATCAACGGCACTCAATTTTCCCAAATGGGGAGAGATGAAATGTTTATCTTTCCAGATCTCCGTAATGCCTTCAGGCTGGAATCCATCGTAGATTATAGACAGAGCCTGCTCATTGGAGTCGGTATGAGACAGCACACCACCTGCCCCGATAAGAATATTAATATCATACATATGGAATTTCTTGGACTCTTTGGCTTTCTCAATATAAAAAGCATCAGTTATGGCTTCCAGATCGTGAGTTTTAAGTTTTAATTTATCTAGAAAGCCGATCTCTTTTGTATTGAAATTCATCTCCATATGCTGCTGCTTGGACATGCGTATCGCTTCTCTGGAAACCGCATGTTCTATCGCGATCTGCGGAGCTGCATGAGGATTAAAAGTGGGGTAGAGCATTTTGTTGGCAATGTAATTTGTGATGTAATTGTCACTTAATCCATTCGGCAGCCATTTTTTAATATTGGCAAAGCCGGCATCTTTAAGCACATTGGAAATGCTGTAGCTCATTCCGTAATTAGCGCTCACTGTCCGAAAATATTCTCCTAAGATATTGGAAAAAATATCGGTGGTGGCACCGCCAATATCAACAGCCATGACATTCTCATCCAGTTTTTCACTTATCAGTTGAAGTGAATTTATCACACTCATAGGGGTGGGAATAATATCGTCGTTGACGATTTTTTTCAGGAGAGAATATCCGGGAGCCTGTTCCATCACATTATCCATAAAGAGTTGATGGATTTTCTCTCTGGCTGGCCGCAGGTTCTCTTCAGTCAGCGTTGGTCGCAGGTTGGGAACGATAAAGAGATCGAATCTTTTGCCGAATAATCCAGCGATGAATGTTCTGGCACCGGTATTACCGGCAAAAACAAGCGGAATATTGGTCTTATCGCCAAATTTGGGACTGGGGTTTGCTAGTTGCAGGATCTCGCCCAGACGCAGGATAGGTGAGACAGCTCCGCCATCAACCCCCCCGCACATGAGGATGATGTCGGGATGCAAAACGCTCATCGCCTGCATCTGCTCCAAACTGCTGCGTTTATCGTCAATTGCGAATGTATCGAGGATCACACCTCCTGCTCCGAAGGCGGTTCTCTTACCGCTGCTGGCAGAATCAAAAAGGGTTAGTCCGATCACCAGGATCTGCAGTCCACCCCCGGCGCTGCTTGTTGTTAAATATAAAGTATCATCATTTAAGATGATCTTTGACTCATTTGAACCAGATTCTAATAGAGAAATACCGGTTTCATCCTCAATATGTTTTATAGCCCTGAAAACACCGATATTTACATCCTCTACAGGTTTTTCCACTGTTGTGGCAGTATGATGCAGTGATCTTAGTTTTAACTCATCCCCTGTTTTCTGCAGGAGGATCGCTTTGGTTGTAGTGCTTCCCACATCAGTTATTACGATGTTGTTTTTAGATGAGATCAGCCCTTCACGCTGTGCCCAGTGCGGGATATCTGAGACATTTTCCATAGCCATTTTTTCTGCTTCCTTCTCAGAGAGCGACATCTGTTTCATCAGTTTATGTTTGATCTCTTCCACAACCTGGGAGTATCTTCTCATATAGCCAAATTCATCTGTGCACAGGCTGCAGTATGCACTGCCGATCTTTCCATCAGCAAAGTCCCCAGCTTCTTTTAAAACTTTCCCACAACTTTTACAAATGTATAGATGATCCATTTTACCCCTCCCCTCATTTCTTTAAGATCTTCATAAAAATATCAATGATCTGCTCATGGAATTTTTCAATTACACTTCCCTGATGCACAAAACTTGATTTCAAACTTAAATAGTAGTTAATTGTACCGAATAAAAAAGTGAGTGCACTTGGTATATCTATTTGAGTATAAATATTTTGCTCGATACCCTTTTCTATTACCTGATGAAAATGTTCTCTCATAAGAGATTCCCGAAACAATATTTTCCGTCTCAGTTCATCTTTATAGTTAGGTAATTCACGGGCGAGTGATGAAAAGAAACCCTCTTCCGCTTGAATAAGGTTTAAATATTGATCTAAAATTTTATCAATATCGCTAGTTTCTAATATTAGTTGCTTAATATTATCACTGAATTTTATTAATTCCACATCAAGCAGTTCAATAACCAGTGCATCTTTATTGGGAAAATGCAGGAAGAGCGTGCCGTGGGCAATACCTGCCAGCTCAGCGATCTGTGCTGTGGCGGTATTAATAATTCCCTTCTCAATAAATATTTGTTTGGCAGCAGTAATAATTTTTTCACGGGTGATCTGCTTTTGAGCCTGACGTTTATTCATTCATTCTCCCATTCGCTGAGTACATACTCACCGAGTAAATAGTCAGTTGGATTTTTGTCAATTGTTTTTTTCACTATTGGGAATTATAGGTTGTGAGTTAGGATAAATCTATAAATTAAATTCTTTGATCTTTCTGGCTAACGTATTGCGGTGAATACCCAGCATCTTGGCAGCTTTCACCTGATTTCCATTGCAATCATCAAGAATATTTTTGATATGATCTTTTTCCCTTCCGACCAGAGATTGGTCATCCGCTGACCCAAGTTTCGGATCCGGCAAAGCCAGAGTCAGATCTTCGAGGGTGATCAGGTCGCTCCGGGTTAAAGTGACGAGTCGTGTAACTGTGTTCTGCAACTGCCGAATATTCCCCGGCCAGTTAAAAGAGACCATTTTCAAGAGAGCTTCGGCAGAAAAACTGATCTTGTCTTTAACTTTAAGGTCTGTGAGAAAGTGTTCTATCAATAGGGGAATATCAACTTTCCTTTCGCGCAAAGGGGGCAGGTGTAGAGGAACGACATTTAAACGGTAGTAGAGGTCTTCTCTGAAATTACCGGTGCTGACCTCATCGCTCAGGTTCTTATTAGTAGCGGCAATTATGCGTACATCCACAGTTTTGGAGCGGGAACTGCCAACCGGTTCAAAGGTCATGTTCTGCACTACCCGTAGCAGCTTAACTTGGATAAGCGGAGAGATGTCACCGATCTCATCTAAAAAGATAGTGCCGCCGTCAGCCTCTTCAAAACGTCCCTTGCGATCGCTGGTTGCTCCGGTAAAGGATCCTCTCAGGTGTCCGAAGAGCTCACTCTCCAAAAGATTATCCGGCAGAGCAGCACAACTCACAATAACCAATTTATTATTTCTGCGAGGACTTAAGGAGTGGATCATCTCGGCGATCATCTCTTTGCCGGTACCGCTTTCACCAGAAATGAGCATAGTGGCAGATTTGTCAGCTACCCGTTGTACAATACTTAAAACATCCATGATCTTTTTACTCTTGCCGATAAAGGTTTCCGAAATATTCAATTGAGGGATTTTATCCATTACTGAGCTGCTTTCTTTCTCTACTTTGATCTGAGAACGGATCGCTTTGATCTTGGTAAGCAGTTCCTGCAGATTGATGGGCTTGAGGATATAATCCATAGCTCCTTCTTTGATCACCGAAACGGCATCGTTCACATCGCTGAAGGCTGTGATGATAATGACAGCTGCCAGAGGATTGATGCGGCGTATTGCCTGCAGAACTTCCAAACCGTTTTTACGCGGCATGCGGAAATCGGTTATCACTATATCCACCAGGTTTTCTTTAAAAAGGCGTATACCAGCCTCACCATCTTCTGCACTGATAACATCAAAGCCGTTCTTGCTCAAAAATCCTGCCAATATCTCTCTTTGATTCTGATTATCTTCCACCAGTAATAAATGCATATTCACTCCTGATCTGCCGGTAATACGATCCTGAATTTGGTCCCTTTCCTAGGCATACTCTGCACAGAAATATGACCTCCGTGTCCTTCGATTATTTTTTTGCATACTGCCAACCCTATACCGTTGCCATCCTGTTTTGTAGTGAAATAGAGATCCCAGATCCGGGAGAGGTTGATAGTGGTAATCCCGCAACCGTTATCCCAGATGCTGATCATTAAGTTATGTTTTATCTTCTTGGAAGTAACAACTATTTCCTGCTGCTTATTGGTCTGATCAAAAGCTTCCATAGCATTCTTGATCAAATTTATCAAAACCTGTTTCAGTAGTTTCTCATCAAGTGAGAATTTTAATTCTTTTGGAGCTTCAAATTTTATTACAACACCTTCAGTATTGTTGTTGAATAGATCTACAACACTTGAGATGATCCGGTTCACATCCGCTGACTGCCGCTTGATCTCCAGTTTGCGTGAAATTGACAAAAACTGTTCGACGATCCGGTTCAACCGTTCTATCTCGGAATAGGAAATTTTAAGCAGGCTCTTAAATTCTTCGTCTCTCTCTTTTGCTTCAAATTCAATACGCAATCTTTGCAGGATCATAAAGATCGAGTTAAGGGGATTTTTAATTTCGTGTGCCACCTCTCCGCCCAGCCGGGCTATCTCCACCATTCTCCGGTGTGTATTCAGTTCATCCCGAGAGTATTGCAGTTTTTTATAATTTCGATAAAAGAGGTATTCCAGGAAAAGCGACGAGAGGAAAATAAGCGAGAAGAGGAGAAGCACTAATCTCTGGTTGACCCGAGCACGATTAAAACGCTGTAGACTTACTCCCAGACGGATCACTCCGAAATCGTAACCGTTCAACCGGAAAGGAGCGACGGTTTCCAGGATCGTTCTTTCCCCAAAAACTGTAAAGCGAGAATCGGATTGCTGGGATTGATAGATCTTTTTTAGGAATTCATCATCCTCTATTCGTTTTAAAGATGTAATATTGGAAGTAGCGGTTAGTATGCCAAAAGTATCCTGAACAACAACATAGAGTGTATGTCCGGCTTCAGGTTGTTGCTCAGAACCCTCAACAAGTGAACCTTCTACAAAATCTATCATACTGGCAAGAGATATATCTTTGGTATATCTCTTGAGAACACTGTCGCTGACGGCTCCAACAAAATAGAGATTCTCTCTTTTTTTAACCAGTATCCTGCTGCCGAAAACCTGACCGGGGTCTGCCGGCAGACTCAAAACAGTTGTTTCTCCCCTCTGCAGTTCTAAAAGAGAAAGATCGTGGGGATAAATACCCCTGTAGAGATTAGAATTGATCACATTGCCTGTCAAGTCGATGAAAGAGAGTTCCCAAAGATCATGTTCCAGGCAAAGCTTCTGCAACTGCTGGTTGGATATCCCAGTTTGGTTTTGTAATATTTTAGCAGCCAGTTCCAGTTTTGCCATAAACGTTTTCTCAATCGTTTCGCCGGCAATTATATTATTGGAGATCGCTCTTTTTAGTATATCCAGATATGCAAGATTATGCAGTTTTTTCTGGGTAAGTTGCTGCGCAGTATTCATAATCTGGATATAAAGCAGTGCCAGCCAACCGCAAATAATTATAGCTGCTAGTAAAATAAGAATTGCTTTCAATTTTTTTTCAGAGATCATGATAACTTCTTTCAGCGTGATATAATTTCAAACTGAATTTTTAATCCGGTAACAAATTCATAGGCAATTTCACGATCTCCATTAATCGTTTGATAGAGTCCTTCCATATATGCCATAAATCCATCTGCCATGAGCCAGTCAGCATAAAAGCCAGCCATAAAACTGAACTCTGAATAGGGTTGCACAGCAGCTGTTGCCAGATAATCTTTACTGATAAGTGCGAGCCAGGGTTTAATGAGCAAATTGTTATTTTCAACAGTATATCCCAGGCTGAGTTTTTGTAAATTATAAGAGAATAGATCGAATAACTCTTCGTTAGGGTAGAGTAGTTTTTTTCTTTCAATAATGTTCTGATTAATAAAATATACCAGGTTCAATCCTGAATAATCGGTCGTGGGAAATGAGAAAGTTAGTTGATAATTAATGGTCAGAAGCGGATCGGTGTCTGTAAAATATTTGGTAGCAGCATTGAATTCATGGTGCACAGAATAATTTTTCAGGAATTTTTTTGTGAGCCAATAGAAATTGAATTCCAGGTTGGAAAAAGCTTTGTACTCAGAGAAAGAACTGCTCCTGCCCCCAATGCCGTATTCGCTGAAACTAGTTGCAGATTCACGTTGTTTAAAGAGTTGGGCAGTGACATTCCTAACATCCAGACTGTCATTTTCATCTTCAAGATAGTGTCCGGAGAAAGAGATATTAACTAGCGGGAACATGCGTTCATAAACTAAATTTGTCTGCCAATTAGTGAGTGAATCCAGACTAGCAAAAGAATAGATTGAACCATCAACTGCCAGTCTGGAAACGGGTGTCTGCAGTTCGGTGGAGAATGTTGTAAAAAGTTCTGTCTCAGACTCCTCTATAAACTGTTTTTCTAAGCGTAATCCACTGCCAGCCTCAGAAAAAATAAGCAGTTCTTCAACACTCAAGATAAGCATATGAATGCTGAGTAATATTAATGTGATAATTAGTTTTCTAACCGCGATTACCTCCACCGTTACCAGAGCCTTGCCCGTTACTCGGTCCCGAGTTGCCTTGATCCTTATTCCATTCATGGTTGGATCCTTGGCGGAAAATCTTACCGGAAAGTTGGCGGTTACGACGCCAGTTACGATGTCTCTCCTGGAAATTGCGATCGTCTGCTATACCGTCACCGTCCGCATCTATAAAAACATCTTCTTCACTTTTTACTGTATCGTCCTGATGGATTCTTTCCTGGGTTCTGATCCTTTCTCTTTCAAGCAGTTTTAACTGCTCTTTTGTCTGTACACGCAGTGAATCTTCAGCGAAAAGGCTAAAGCTAAAAAGAACAATGATTGCTACTATAATGAATTTCATTTTTACTCCTTATGACAAAATTAACTTTGTCGATTCTTTTAAGGCAAGTTTTTTCTCCATAAAAATAGAGCAGGAAGAAAAAATGCTCTTCCTGCCATAGTTTTTCTTTCTTTATTTTTTTCTATTGCTTCGATTGGATTTGCCATATTGGCAATTGCTGTTCTCATTACTATTATTATGACGATAGCTGTAAGAATAATTTCGACGATAGTTGTATTTATATTCTGAAACCTCTTTTGAACCATCTTGTAATTTAGCTTTGATACCAGTACCGTCACATACACTAGGTGTATCATTAGTAATAGTTACTTTTGTTTCTGATGTTACCTGTGGTGTACCTGCTGCCATAATCGCAGTTGCAGCTAAAGCCATGATCGCAATGATTAAGATTGTCTTTTTCATTTTATTTACCTCCTTCTTTTTATACGCAAATTAGAAGCACGAAGTGTGCCAAATAGCTAAGTATAACAGTATAAAGGAGTTAGACAAATTTAGTGTTGGCAGACCTGCACTCCTTTAGGGCGTGCTCAAAATAAAGTGCACCAGAATAGTGCAACTTGCTCTAGGTCGGGAAGAGGATCTTTGTATTTTTGATAGCTTAATTCAAGTGGTCAGTAGCTTTAGAAAATGAAGCCTGAACTGAATGAAAAATATTTAGCAGTTTGACTTGACACAATCAATTTGTCATAAAAAATTACTTAGTTATAAATAGGAAAAAATCCTAAATTAAGGAATTTAAATGGCATTTGTTCATCTACACAATCACTCGCAATATAGTCTATTGGACGGTGCCTGCCGAATAGATAAAATGATAGCTAAAGCTAAGGAATTCGGGATGCCGGCCGTGGCGTTGACAGATCATGGTAATATGTTCGGTGTCATCGATTTCTACAATAAAGCTAAGAAAGAGGGCATTAAACCCATTGTCGGCATTGAAACATATATTGTTAATCACGAATTTGAAAATGCAAATGCCAAGAAAGATATCAGACATCACCTGGTTTTGCTGGCTCAGAATCTGCAGGGGTATAAAAATCTGATTAAACTCTCTTCCAAAGCATTTCTGGAAGGATTTTACTATAAGCCCCGCATTAATAAGCGTCTTATTGCCGAATACTCGGAAGGTATAATCTGCCTTTCGGCCTGTCTCAAAGGAGAGATCCCCCACCTGCTTCTGAATGGGAATCGCCAGCAGGCTGAAGAGGTGGTGAATTTCTATAAGAATATTTTCCCCGGTAGATTTTATCTTGAGATCCAGGATCACGGCATTGAAGAGGAGAAAATAGTCAGCCCGTTGCTGATCGAACTGGCTCGTGATACAGGTACACCCCTTGTTGTAACCAACGATTGTCACTATATAAATAAGAAAGATGCGGAAGCCCACGATGTTCTGCTCTGTATCCAGACCGGTAAATCGTTATCTGATTCCAACCGCATGAAATATAATACAAACCAGCTCTATTTCAAATCGGAAGAGGAGATGAGAGAGCTTTTTCCAGAGCAATCCGCAGCTTATGAGAACACCATAAAGATCGCTGATCAGATAGATATGAAACTTGATTACAACGATTTTCTCTTTCCCAAGATCGCTATTCCGGAAGAATATTCAACTTCCAAAGAGTATCTGAAGTATCTCTGCTATGCGGCTGCAAAAGATAGGTATCCCGAAATTACAGATGAGGTTAAACAACGCCTGGATTACGAACTTTCCGTGATCAATAAAATGGGCTATAACGAGTATTTCCTGATCGTCAAAGATTTCTGTGATGCAGCCAGGGAAATGGATGTACCGGTCGGTCCGGGGCGTGGTTCTGCCGTGGGCAGTGTTGTCTCGTATTTACTCGGTATTACCCAGATAGAACCGTTGAAATATGGGCTTTTCTTTGAACGTTTCTTAAATCCGGACAGAATCGGAATGCCTGATATCGATATCGATTTCTGTGCTGAAGGTAGGGGTAAAGTTATAGATTATGTGGTCGAAAAATATGGACGTAAAAGTGTTGCCCAGATCATTACCTTTGGTACCTTGGGAGCTAAATCAGTTATTAAAGATGTAGCCAGGGTTATGGATCTGCCGGCAGCCACTGCCAATGAAATAACCAAACTTATCCCATCAACTCCCCGCATCTCACTCGATAAAGCATTAAAACAATCTAAAGAGTTTGCCGATAAAATGTCGGAGAACGATGTCTACTCCTCGATCCTTACCTATTCAAAGGTATTGGAGGGATTGGTAAGGCATACCGGTGTTCATGCAGCCGGAGTCGTTATCGGTCCTGGTAATTTGAGTGATTATGTTCCTCTTGCCACTAGTAATCAAAAAGGGGGCGAACTGGCTGTTCTGGTGCAGTTTGAAGGTAAATGGCTGGATGATCTGAAAATGTTGAAGATGGATTTCTTAGGTCTGAAAACGCTTACTCTGATCAAGAAATCGGTAGAGCTTATAAAAAATTCTCAGGGTGCTGAGGTGGATATAAATAATGTTGATCTCTCTGATAAAGCTGCCTTTGAACTCCTTTCCAATGGACAGACCGACGGAATCTTTCAATTTGAATCAGGCGGTATGAAAAAATATCTTTCAGCTTTGCAACCAAATAAATTTGAAGATCTTATTGCCATGGTAGCCCTTTATCGTCCAGGTCCGATGCAGTTCATTGATAAATTTATCAATCGGAAGCAGGGCAAGGAAAAGATCTCTTATCTGCATCAGCTGACAGAAAACTCACTGGAAGAGACCTATGGAGTAACTGTCTATCAGGAGCAGGTAATGCAGATCGCCCGTGAGATGGGCGGTCTCAGCGGTGCTGAAGCTGATACTCTGCGCAAGGCTATCAGTAAGAAGAAACTGCAGACAATGGAGCAGCTGAAAGTCAAATTTGTGGAGGGCGCTTCCCGCAATGGTGTTAAACCGCCTGTGATTGAAACGATCTGGAATAACTGGCTCGATTTTGCCAATTATGCTTTCAATAAAAGCCATGCTACTGCCTATGCCTACGTTGCTTTCCAAACTGCATATCTCAAAGCTCACTATCCGGTTGAATTTATGGCAGCTCTTTTGTCATTGGAAGATAATCCCACTAAGATCCCCTATTTCGTGGATGAATGCAAGGCGATGGGGATCGAAGTAATCCCACCTAATATTAACAAGAGTCAAAATGAATTTGAAGTTCACGAGAAAAAGATCCTCTTTGGATTGCGAGCTATAAAAAATGTAGGCAGTGCTGCTGTAAAAGCCATGATAAAAGACAGGGATGAAGCGGGAGAGTATAAGACAATATTTGATTTTTGCTCACGCTCAGATACAATGTGTGTGAATAAATCTGTTTTAGAGAGTCTTATCGGATCGGGTGCTATGGATGAATTGGAAGGTTCCAGAGCGCAGAAGTATGAAGCCATTGAGTGTGCCTTGGAATTTGGTGCCGCTGTACAGGTAGAGAAGAAACGGGGCCAGATGATGTTCTTTGATGTCTTAAGTGAAAAGGAAGCAGGTGATATTTACCAGCCGAAATTAAACTCGATCCACGAATGGACGCTGCATGAGAAACTGAAGCATGAGAAACAGGTACTGGGTTATTACCTTTCTGGTCATCCGCTTCATCAATATCGTGACATGATCAAACTTTTTGTTAATATATCATCCGATATCTCTGAACGAACCTTGGATAATATCCCTGCCAAAATAGCCATCGCCGGGGTAGTGG
>JAQICU010000007.1 GCA_027858325.1 Candidatus Cloacimonadota bacterium | reverse complement strand
CCACTCTCATTGATCTCAAAATCAAAAGTGTTTGTGATATTTCTTCCAATTTATTATATTATCTTCTACCCTATTGCTTTTGGTTTTATGCTGCTGGATTATTACACTATTAACAAAATTGGAACCGGCGTGATCGTGGTGGCGGAGTAATTTTTAGATTGGTAAGGGCACGCCAAGGCGTGCCCTTACCTCTTCCTTTTTTCTCTTCTTCATAGATCATAATTACCACAAACCCTTGCGGATGATTGCGAAGATTTAAGTTTACTTCATCAATAAACATTTCCTCACAGCTTCTGTTTTTCCATTTATATTCAATTTATAAAAATAGATTCCCGAACTTACAGGTTGATTATTTTCATCACTTCCGTTCCAAATAACTTGGTGAATTTGTGAATTAGTGAATTGGTTAATTGGGAAAGACTTCACTTTCTGTCCTTTTAGATTATAAATTTCAATTTGTGCATTTTCGTGTAAATTCGTGGTTTCAAAACTAATTGTTGTAGAAGGATTAAAGGGATTAGGAAAATTTTGTAATGAATATGGAGTAAATAAAATTTCATCTTCTACTGATACAACATCATTAACAGTAATATTCCAAAGATAATTCAACTCATTCCTGTTACCGGCATTATCGGTAACAAACAGCATAAATTCATATTCTCCTGCTGAGGATTCATCGGTCAGGAAAGGATAGATACTTTCAATTGAAACCTCTTCGCCATCCAGGAGCCATTCATATTCCAGATCATTACCATTCGGGTCGGAGGCAACAATAAAAAAGTTCAGCGAATCACCTTCATCGATTATCTGATCTTCTGTTACCCAATCTTCTCCCATAAGATTTGCATATGAAAGATCGTTTACAATTATTTCAAAATCCTGGTAAAAGGGATAAGCTCCCATGTCTGCAATTGTGCCATCGGGATCAAGCGGGTAAGCCGGATCTCCTGCATCAACGCAGGGAGAATATGAATTTAGATGATAATCACCTGCTCCCACAAATAATGGATTTTCCGAGATGCTGTGTTCTCCAGGTGTAAGATTAACATAATTCGTTGTATTTCCCCAGACATCATTGTAATCTGCTATTGGGAATGGGCTTCCTGTAATTTGATCATATTGAAATCCAACTCCGTTGTTGTTAACAACAATATTGTTTATCACTGTTAGACTGTCACTATTAGCCTGAAGCAATAAGCCATCTAAGTTATTACCTGCAATTGTGTTATTTATTATCTTGGCAGACGACCATTGAGAATAAATACCTGCACCGAAAGGGAAATCAGAAGAATTATCATAGATAAGATTACTTCTGATGATAGAACTCTCGAACATTGCGCCAATACCGGAAACATTGTTATGTCTTATTACATTATTCAAAACTTCACTACTACCACTTAACCTGATGGCAAATCTGTTAGAAGGTGGCTCTGGTTGTCCGGCATATTCAACAATGCAATATTGCATTAGACTTGAATCGAAAAGGTCAATATTGTACCAGTCACCGGGATTAGGTGTAGCAGCATTGGATGTAAAAAGGATCGGTTCGGATTCGGTTCCAACAGCAGATAAAACCCCATAGGCAACGAATTGATAAAAGCCATCAAATCTAACTTCCACACCCGCTTCTATCACCAATAAGGAATCCCCAACAATCGAAATATCTCCTACAACGATATACGGACTATTGGCAAGCTCCCATATTCCCGAGACTTCGCCGGAAACATTTGTTTGTGCTGTTAACATTTGTGCCGATAAAACAACAGTTAAACTAATTAAAAATTGAATGATCATTTTTTTCATTTGTATCTCCTTTTTTTATTTTCATTTTTCAATAATTTCAGTTCCACATTGTATTCTGCCCGAAAGCTCATCACCTGTTACATATTCACCATTATCATCGATATAAGAAACAAATTCCCAGCGGATAGTGCAGAAAAATTCACCGTTTCTGATTAGGTAAAATGTTGAACCGGGACCATCGGCGCAGAACCTGATATCTGCTCTCCAACCGGAAGCGTACCAATAATTTCTTTTTAAAGGACGAAACATACTCATCGGATCCGTGTCTTTATCGAGCAGTGACCATTTAGTTTCAAATACAATCTCATAACCGGCATAAGTTTTATTTTTAAATTTAAAAGTTGCTGGGGTAACTTGATATTTTATATGAATCAGAGAATCGAGAGCTTGATGGAATTGAATAAATATGGTATCATTAAAATCTTCAGCAGATGCAATTACAACTATAAACAAAAAGTAGAGAATAATCCATTTCTTCATTTTTACTCCATAAGCTTGTAGAAAGAATTTACTAATTCAAATTTTCTGTCAAATATTTTGTTCTTGGTTACCTTTCGCATTCCAACTTAAAATTGACAAAGAAGAGAATGTTAATTTTTTTGTTATTGTTAAATAATAAATATAAACTGGGAGTAATAATGAAATACAAATTAATATTGATACTTTTGTTAATGACTGTTCTATTGGCAGGAAATTCAATTTTCTCATTCAGTGGAATGCCGCTTGAGTATTATGGAAATGATGTTTATGGTTCGGGAATGGGTGAAACCGGATCTGCCGATCTCTTCCGAATAAACCCTAATTTTCATAATCCTTCATTGGCTGTAACTACAAATAATGTGCTATTTTCAACAGCAACATCATTAGGATATATGTGGTACAAGGATGCGGATAATAATGAATTTCGTGATGATGGTATCTATATGCCGTACTTCACAATGGCAATTCCAATTGCAGCTCATAGATTTGCCTTCAGTTTTAATTCTATCGCATCAGGGAACATTGAGAATTCAATAGAGTGTGATCCTTTTGTAAGTTTTAGCGACACATTGCAATACTCTGAAGTTAACAGATTGAGTACTTCACTCTACGAAGCTAATATACTTTATGCATACAAAAATCCTTTCGTAAATATTGGTGCTGCAATGAATTATTATCTTGGTCACCGTATCCGTTATTGGAAAATAGATTTTGAAGATAATGATTATATTGATGCAAAATATGAAATTGAAAAAATATATAAAAACCCCGGGTTCACAGTAGGACTTTCAAAGAAAATTGGTAAAGTATCTGTGGGTGCTGCTTATTCTTCCCACGTTAAACTGGAAGGAAGTATAACCTACAAATATGGTCATACACCTTATGCAGATACATTAAGTTTGGACGATGATTTCCTTTTTGAGGTACCAGCTCAAATGTCTGGTGGAATCACATGGAAGTTTCTGGAAAAATACAAAGCTTCTTTTGATGGGTATTATCAGATGTGGAAGGATACGGAAGACTACAACAAAAATACATTGAAACTTGGTTTGGGATTTGCTTATGATCCTCTTAGTGGTTATGGCTCCTGGTATGAGAAGATCCCATTGAGGATTGGAGGCTATTACCGTGAACTTCCATTTGAAGTTAATGATGAAAAGATAATAGAAAAAGCCATTACTTTTGGTTCTTCCATTCCCCTAAAATCTCCCAATAAAAAAATTGAATTTGCCGTTACTTATACAACTCGTGGAGATGTGGATAAACATGGGCTCAGTGATGAATCTTTGATGTTCTCATTTGGCATAACCGGATTTGATATTTTTAAGAAACGATATAAAAGAATTGAACATCGCGAAATACCTGAAGCGGATGAGAACAGGTAAAAACTCCATGAAATTCAGATGGAGCTATAAACATTCTGATAAAGATACAATCTTAGATCAGATAAAGGAAAGTAGAGAGATCAGCGATTCCTTTATCCATTCATCATTGACCGATTTACCCAGCCATTCTCTGCTCAAAGATATTGATATTGCTGCTGACCGAATTATTGAGGCTGTTCATCAAAAAGAGAAAATCATTATTTACGGGCATGACGATGTTGATGGAATTACTTCTACATATATTTTATATGATTTTTTAGAGAAACTTGGTTCTCAAAATCATTTTTATTATATTCCCAATAGGCTGATAGATAATCATGGAATTCAACAGAATTTCATTGATAAAGTAAGAGAAGAAAAATTTAATTTGGTAATTACTGTTGATGGTGGTGTTTCAGGTAAGGATGCAATTGCAGAAATTATGGAACTTGGATGTGATGTCATTATAACAGACCATCATATTGTCTTGGATGATCTTTTACCACCTGCTCTGGCAATCGTTAATCCCAAACAGAAAGAATGTAAATTTCCATTTGAAATGATAGCCGGTGTTGCTGTAACATATTTTCTGATTAAAAAAATTGCGGAAATAACAGGAATTAGCGATGACAGAAATTATCTTTTCTGGGTTGCAATTGGCAGTATCTCAGATAAAGTCCCTCTAGTGGATGTCAATAGGATATTTGTGAAGGAAGTTCTGGATACCTGGAATACATTTGACGATAACACTCTTTACAAATTAAGCCCTTATCTTGAGCAGGGGATCAATTATTCCCAGAGAATGAATAACATCCATTTCATCATTAAATTACTTTCGAATGGCAGAGGTAAGAACGGTATACACAAAAGTATGAAATTGCTTACTACTCACAATAAAGAAAAAGATATTATAATTGCGGAAATGCAAAGTCTTCAAAAAAATCATGAGAGTAAACTAGAAAATATTCGTCATTATATCCGAACGAAAATTCCAAGAAAACTGGAGAATTCTTTTGTTTTTAGAGATCTGGAACATCAAATCCCCTTTGAGCTTCTGGGTTATTCAGCTTCATTTATTACAAAGAGACATAAAGTCCCTGTGATATTTATAAAGAATAAAAATGGTATTGCTGTTGGAGAAGCACGTGGTACCAATGGCTTTAACCTTGTTGATGCTTTTACGCATTGTAGTGAACATCTTATTCAATATGGTGGTCATGCAAAAGCCGCCGGATTTACAGTGAAAAGCAGTGAAATAGTTAAATTTATCGATAAATTTGAAGAATATATCGAGCAGAACCAAAGAGTTATTGAAGAGAATAAAAGAATCGATATTGATGCAGTTATCAGCAGCGGGGAACTAGATAAATTCAATGAATATATCCAAATGGATTATAATCTTCTGCAACCGTTCGGACCGGGAAATCCAGAACCAAAATTTCTACTAATTGATTACCTTCCTCAGCGTGATGTTCAAAGAATGCAATTTAAAAAGTTGGAGAATAAGATGGAACCGGAAGTTCCATACAATATTGTTTTTACTTTTAGAGAATCATCTTTTAAATTTATAGATTACAGAGAAAAAAATTACATGTTATAAATGGAGAATAAGTTTATGAAAGTTATACATGAATTATGTGATATTTGCGGAACCTGTGTTGCGGTGTGCCCTGTTGATGCAATTACAGTCTCAGAATTCAACGTTGAGATAGATAACGATATATGTACAAACTGTTTGAATTGTTTGAAAGTGTGTCCGGCAAAAGCTATTGTGGAAGGTGAATAATGGTAAAAGATAGATATGACATTGTTGTGATTGGAGCCGGTCCTGCAGGAAGCGTTGCAGCAAGATATGCAGCAGAGAACGGTGCTTCTGTTCTAATGTTGGAACGAGATAGAGAACCAGGAATTCCTGTTCGCTGTGCGGAAGGTGTTTCACATAACGGTATTGCACCATTTATCGATATTGATAAGCGTTGGATCGCATCACAGATAGATGTTGCGAAGCTCACTTCTCCAAATGGTGAAAGTGCATTCATGCATAATAATGGACTCGGATACGTTCTGGAAAGAAGAATATTTGATACTGCACTTTGTGCGCTTGCCGCAAAACATGGAGCTCGGCTAATAACTAAAGCAGATGCCCTGGATCTGATAAAAGAAAACGATAAAATAACCGGCGTAAAATACCGCTATATGGGAGAAACCCGGGAAGTAAAATGTGATATCGTCATCGCAGCTGATGGAACAGAATCGCGTGTGGGAAGATGGGCAGGAATAAATACAACTGTAGCACTCAGAGATATTGATACTTGTGTACAATATACTCTCGCCGGTCTTGATCTAAAAAAAGATACATGCGAATTCTATTTTGGAAATGAAGTTTCACCCGGTGGATATATCTGGATCTTCCCAAAATCTGATAGTACTGCAAATGTTGGTATTGGCATTGCCGGTCATCTATCGCATGAAAAGGGACCAAAAGAATACCTTGATGAATTTGTAGCTGAGAGATTCCCAAATGCAACAATTACCTACACTATGTATGGAGGTGTTCCAACAGCGGCTACTCTAAAAGAAATTGTCCGTGACAACATTATGTTAGTTGGTGATGCTGCGCGGCAGGTTAATCCGATTACCGGCGGTGGAGTTGTTCAGGGAATGATAGCAGGGAGCATTGCCGGAAAGGTAGCTGCCGAAGCTGTTAATCAAGGACAATTCGATGCTAAATTCCTAAAGAAATATCGTAAAGAATGGGATAAAACACTAGGAAATACACAAAAAGTAATGCACTCAATGAAAGAAAAATTCCTCTTTATGACTGATGAAAGATTCAATAATCTAGTGAGTTATTGTAAGAAGATCCCATCGGATAAATTCAGCCTAAAGGTTTTATTCACAGAAGCGGTGAAAGGAGATCCCAAGCTGATGCTGGATGTTGCAAAATCATTTGTAGTGAGCAAAATAAAACTGAAATGACCGAAAAACAGAAGAAGGAGCTATTTCGAAAAACATTTCATATAAGTTCGATATTGCTGCCCCTTTCTTATTACTTTATTTTTCATTATAACCGGAAATTGATGTTTCTAATTTTAATTCCCCTAACTGTTATTGCGCTGATTATTGATATAGCAAGACTTGAACACAAAACATTTAAGCGTATCTTTTACAACCTAGTTGGTATTATGCTGCGTAAACACGAAATCCACAATTTCACAGGTGCTACTTATTTGATGATCTCTGCAGTATTGTGTATAGGTTTTTTCCCAAAGGAAATTGCTGTTGTCTCTCTTGCTTTTCTGGCAATTGGAGATACACTGGCTGCACTTGTGGGAATCCCGTATGGTAAAAGAAAAATATTAAATACCGATAAAAGCCTGGAAGGAAGTTTAGCCTGTTTTGCAGGGTGTTTTGTTTTCGGACTTCTCTTCTTAAATCCGGTAGTTGCTTTAGTAGGAGCTCTTACGGCGACAATTGCTGAATTTTCATGGATTCCAATTGACGATAATATAAAGATTCCAATAGCTTCCGGATTGGTTATGAGTTTTGTGAATATATTCGTTTAATAAGAGGATGGAAAAATGAAATTATCATTTGTGATACCCGTTTTTAACGAACAGGACAGTTTGAAACAACTCTATTCTGAGATCATAGAAAATATCATAGAATATGAATATGAGATCATTTTTGTTGATGATGGCAGTACTGATGAAAGCTATAAAATTTTACAAAAATTGGCTGCTGACGATAATAATGTTAAGCTGATAAAATTCAGGAAAAATTTTGGCAAATCTGCTGGTTTGAATGTAGGATTTGATGCAGCAGAAGGAGATATAGTTTTCACGATGGATGCAGATCTGCAGGATGATCCGAAAGAGATAAAACAATTCATAAATAAACTGGATGAAGGATATGATATGGTTACCGGTTGGAAAGTAAAACGCCGCGATCCGATCTCAAAAACATGGCCTTCTAAACTTTATAATAAAGTTACTTACAATACATTTAAATTAAAACTGCATGACTATAATTGTGGATTTAAAGCATATAAAAAAGAGGTGATCGAAGAGCTAGATATTTATGGAGAAATGCACCGTTACATTCCGGCATTAGCTGATTCTTTAGGATTTAAAATTGCTGAGATCCCCGTTCATCACCGCAGAAGAGAATTTGGAAAAACCAAGTATGGTTCGGAAAGATATATAAGAGGTCTGCTTGATCTTCTAACAGTAAAACTTGTTACTGGATATATTCACAGTCCTCTCTATTTATTTGGCAGGGTCGGTTTTGGATTTGGTGTTGTCGGCTTCATCATCGCACTTTATCTTTCTATAATGAAATTGGGATTTGGAGTACCGTTGTATAATCGTCCACTTTTATATTTAGGAACATTATTAATGATCATCGGGCTGCAATTCTTCTCGATCGGGCTTCTGGGAGAATTGATCGTGAATCGCAACAGAAGCGGGAATAGGAAAAAAAATATTTCAGTAGCAGAAAAGATAAATTTTTAATCCATTTTGGAGGAAAGTGTGAAAAGTTACTTAAAAGAATTTGTAGAAATAATGGAAGAAGAAGGTTTGGAAGATCTGGTTATTCAATCGTTTTCCAATTCATATTACAAAATTCTTGAAGGTGCAACCGGAACACTTTCGGAAGCAGAAATAGAACCGCCTGCAAAAGAAAATCTTATTGATTATGATAAGCTGGAATCTGCTATCTCTTCCCCACTAGAAAAACTTGCTGTGATCAAACTGAATGGTGGACTTGGAACTAGTATGGGTCTCAAGAAGGCAAAGACACTTCTTAAAATAAAAGGGGAACATAATTTCCTCGATGTTATTGCTCAGCAGATATTACATTTACGAAAAGAATCCGGCAAAAATATTCCATTGCTTTTAATGCACAGTTTTAATACCCAGCAAGATTCACTTTCCTATTTGGAAAAATATAATAAGCTGGCTCTGCCCCACATTCCTCTTGATTTTTTGCAGAACAAATTTCCCAAGATCAAGATAAGTGATCTATCACCGTTGAAAAATGAAAACGATAATCTTAATTGGAATCCACCCGGTCATGGTGAAATATATACAGCTCTGGCTATTTCCGGTGTTCTGGATAAGCTGATAAGTCAGGGATTTGAATATGCCTTTATCTCTAATTCTGATAATCTTGGTGCTGTAATTGATGAGAAGATCTTAGCTCATTTTGCTGAAGAAAATTTGCCTTTCATGATGGAGGTTTGTCAGCGTACTGAAATGGATAAAAAGGGCGGGCATTTGGCACAGACAAAAAAAGGACAACTTATGCTCAGGGAAACTGCACAATGTCCGGATGGCGAAGTAGCTTTCTTTCAAGATATTAATAGATATTCTTATTTTAATACGAACAATCTCTGGGTTAATCTAAAAGCGTTAAAACAGCGGTTGTATGAGACCAGATATCTGCTTCCACTCACGATGATTCTAAATAAAAAGGAAGTTGATGGTGAAAAGGTTTATCAGATCGAATCCGCCATGGGAGCAGCAATAAGTGTATTCAAAAATTCACGAGCTTTAATAGTTGATCGTGATAGATTTGCACCGGTAAAAAAGACAACGGATATGCTGACAATTTTAAGCGATGCTTACGAACTCACCTCTGAAAATAAATTGAAGTTAGTTAATGTTCATGACAAGGTTCCGCATATCGAATTAATCGACGAATTCTATAAAGATATCACTGATTTTGAAAAGCGATTTGCCAACGGAATTCCGTCTTTGAGGAAATGCAAAAGCCTTAAGATTTCCGGTGATGTGTATTTTGGCAGAAATGTTGAGATAATAGG
>JAQICU010000362.1 GCA_027858325.1 Candidatus Cloacimonadota bacterium | reverse complement strand
GCAGGTCACAGTGGAATCATCTGTTGAGATGGTTGGGATTCCTCAAGAACACCCAAAACGTGAAGGTGTTTTTGAATTCCAACTGAAGGATTTAAGCATAATCGGGAAATCTGAAGATTATCCGATTGGGAAGAAGGAACACGGCGCAGATTTTTTACTTTCTCACAGACATTTATGGCTTAGATCTAATAAGCAGAATGCCGCTCTTAAGATCCGTCATACTGTTTATTATGCTATTTGTGAGTATTTGAATAAGAACGATTTTTACAGGTTCGATTCACCAATCCTTACACCAAATGCAAGTGAAGGAACAACTACACTTTTTGAAGTTCCTTATTTCGATCTGGGCTCTGCTTTCCTTTCCCAATCGGGACAGCTTTATCTGGAAGCTGGAATCATGAGTCTAGGCAAAGTTTATGATTTTGGTCCGGTTTTCCGAGCTGAAAAATCTAAAACCCGTAAACATCTAACTGAATTCTGGATGATGGATGCGGAAGCTGCTTTTGTGGAACACGATGAAAATATGGATATTCAAGAAGAACTTATCCGCTACGTGATCCGCACAGTTATTGAGAGAAACACAAAAGAACTGGAAATCCTTGAGCGTGATATTGAGAAGCTGAAGAGAGCTGATGCTCCATTTAAGAGAATGACACACAGAGAAGTTATTGATATGCTCAAAAAGAAGGGCGTGGAAATAGATTATCTCGATGATTTTGGAGCTCCTGAAGAAGAAATGATAACTGATGGAAGTGATGTTCCTGTATTTGTAGAAAGATGGCCGAAAGAAATAAAATCGTTTTACATGAAACGCGACAAAGATAATCCTGATCTTGTTCTGGGTGCAGACCTCATTGCACCGGAAGGTTTTGGAGAGATCCTTGGCGGATCGCAGCGTGAAGACGATCATGATATCCTATTGGGAAGGATCAAGAAAGAAGGATACGATGTGAAAGATTACCAGTGGTTCCTCGACCTTAGAAAATACGGTTCTGTTCCGCACAGTGGTTTTGGGATCGGACTTGAACGATTGATACAATGGATGAGCGGTATCCGTTATATTCGCGAAGTTATTCCATTTCCAAGAATGATAAACAGGATCAATCCGTAATACATAGATAGAAAAAAAAATTAAAACCTTCCAAGTTAAATCTGGAAGGTTTTTTTGGTTTATGTGATCTTTATTAAGATTTACAGAAGGCTTTCTGAAATCCTGAGCTTGTATCATCCTGTTTGTCACGCCGTAGTTTCCAACAAAGGCGGAAGCGTAGTCGAAGGACGATGGATTATTTATCGCTGAAATAATTACACTAATTGCATAACCAATTCCGCAATTATTAATATTTTTACTTGATCATCAACTGACTGGAAATAAAAAAGTTAAGTGAAATAAATACCATTAACACAGGTTTATTAGACAAATTATTGCTGTGTAATACTGGATATATTTGGATTGGAATAATAATTGCAATTTTATATATATTTCAACAAAGAAAAAACATAAAATTCTTGACTTAAAAGGGAGGACATATAATGAAGTTTATAGAATAATTCATTAATCGCTTTTCTGAATATTATTTTGCATTGAACTTAATTTTTGAAATCTTTTTTAAGTAAACAGTAAATGAGCTAATTCATTTTTTTTTTGGGGAGGAAAAGATGAAAATAACAGCAATTTTTCTAATTATTACTCTATCTGTTTATATTTTTGCAAATGATTTTATGCAACCGACACAAACCGCAATTGATGATCAAAATCAAATTACACGTAGTGGAACAAGAAGCGGACACAGAGAACAGGATTCAGCTCCAGAGTATTCATTCATACTTAATGGTAATAGTGATCCAACCACTTTTCTGGCAAACTCATATTATGATTATATGCCATTTAGTCTTAATGGTCATAACGTAAGAATCCAACCGGAATTTTCAATGCCTAATGGTTACACAGCAGGTGGGATATATATTACTTATATGTATTCTGAAACACCAAATGTGGGAATGGATCGAAAAGCTTACTTCAGTTATATTAATCCTGATGGAACACTTGCAGAAAGTAATTACATTAATTCAGGTATTGTTCGAGCGGGATACACTTCATGTGCTATTGACCATTATACTGGTGATCCGTTTGCAGTTTGGCATGCAGTTACAGAACCGGATGGATCTTATGACAGTCATATGTCATATAATACATTTCATGCAACAGGTGGAGGTTGGAGAATACCATTTATTGTTATCGATAATCCGGAAATGAGCTTACCTTATACAGGACATGATGATGATGTGTTTATTTGGCCACAGGTTTGGGTTGGACAATCTCCACTTGCAGATCATCGAAGAATCCATGCTTATGGAAACAATTCGGCAAATTCTGAGGGTGGTCCTAATAGTCTTTATCTGTATGCAGATTTCACCGATACAGATCTGTTGGCTTCATCAGATCTTGATTGGACAGTACAATCTTTTCCATATTTTGATGAGTTGACTTATAACAATCTTGCCTTGATAAGAAAAGATATGATCGTAAGTGAAGTTGATGGAAAAGTTGTTTTCTTCGGTAATGTAGCAGATTCACTTTTTGCTTTATTCAGTAATGATTACGGTGAAACATTCACAAAATATACTCAGCAGCTTAAACAACCGATGGATAACTCAACAAACATTAATACTGGTGAACCAGTTTGGGAAAATGATGATGGATCTCCAGCGGAAATGTTCATTATTCCGTCATACGATCTTAGCCATTATAATGGCGTGTTTACAGATGATTATACAAAGATAAAGTGGATGAGCGGTGTGAATTATAATTCTCAAGAAAATATTGATGAGGATATTTATATGGCAGCATATATCTATCCAAAAATATTCACATTTAATACTGATTCAGGAGAATTCAGTTTCTACGACCTGGATGTTCAAGACACTGATCCAGGAGATGACCATTTGGCTGTTGCCTTTGATCTGAATGATGATGGAGAAGTTGACGAATATGACGTAGACGGGTGGCCAATAATTGTAATGAGCTGCCCGAGTTGGTTCTTTAATTCGGATGGTGGTTGGCAGGATTCCTATTTTCATGAAAGTAATTGCAAAATGACATCAAATGAGAATTGGGTTGTTTGTGCCTGGCACGATTGTGCAAAACTTTATCATGCATATTATGGAGAACCGGGTTATGACGGCTGGGTGGAACAACCCGAGATTTGTATTGTTATTTCTGACGATAATGGTGAAACTTGGTCGGATATCAGATATATTAATGCCAACCCCAATGATGCAATTATCGACACTACTAACCATTATGATGGTAATTTTGCTCCGGAACTTGATGGGATGCTCCCTGTCAATATAACTCTTGGTGATAAGCTTGAGATCCTCAGCAATGAGCCGGGTAATTATCACGCCAAATTACATTTTGCTTTTATGGATGATGAGGATTACGGTTCTTCATCTCCCAGCTCAGGTGGGAATCTACATTATGCTGCAATAGATCTTGAGTTTCAAGAAGAGTGGATTGATCCAGTTTCAATAAATGAAGAAACAATTCCTCCTCTTGATGTTCAACTTTCTAATTATCCCAATCCTTTCAATCCAACCACAACAATTTCTTTCTCTGTTACACAAACGTTTTCGTTTGTGACACTCTCAGTTTATAACATCAAAGGGCAGAAGATAAAAACACTTATCAGCGATCAGTTAACAACCGGTCAGCATACAGTAGTTTGGGATGGGAAAGATTCTAATAATAAACAAGTAGGTTCAGGAATCTATTTTTATAAGTTGAAAACCGGAATTTTTGAGAAAATTAATAAGATGATGTTAATAAAGTAAGGATAGCTCTGAGCTGTCTGATAATATTTAAAAAGGAGGTTATTATGCTGTTAAATAATTATTTATCAAAAAAAAGAATAATCTGTTTTATTATCCTAATTTTATGTTTATTCCATTCAGTACTCTTTTCCCAGATCAGAGATTGGGAGCAGTTGTTTCAGGAGATCGATAGACCTGTGGCTGATATGAAGAGCTCATCAATTGGCTTATTATTTGCTTTACCGGGAAATGGAGGAGGTTTAGCCTATTTTACAGAGCAAGATTCCTTAAATATTTATTCGATTGCGACTAATCTTGGTGCTGTATCAATTGTTCCTGATGATGAGAATAATCGAATATTTTGTGCATTTGGTTGCGGAAGTTATAGTGACGGCTTATATGAATTTGATGTTGCAACACAAGAATTTGAATTGATAGATTTGTATTTTTTCCCCCATTTTGTGAAAAAGCTATCTTCTGGTTTTTATTATGGTTATGGCTATAATATGGATGGTGGACTTCTCCATTCTGCAAATGGTGAAGAATGGACAGTGATAGATTTCTTTAATAATAAAGATGTAACCGATATTGAAGAAAATGGTGATGGAATTATCTTTGTTGCTGCTGACAATGATATCTATATTGAAAATGATGGAAGTTTCAATTCATTTAGTGTTGGTCTTATTATTAATGACATCTATGTTCGAAACTATCCTAATAATGAAGAAGTATATCTTGCCTGTGGTGATGGAGGATATGTTAATATGATCTATAGAGTAGAATATGAAAACGGGGAGATTACAGGTCTTACTTCCATAAATATGCTTTATTATCCCAATAGAATTTATGAGTATGAGGATTATTTAGTTGTTGGTTGTAAAGATGGAGTTGGATTATATTTGGTTGAACCGGAAGAAAACGGACAAGTTCAAGAAATTGGTGAAGAACTTGGAATTGATGGAGCATATTGTTTTGAATTAGCTCCGATTAATACTCCGAACTTTATGGTTGGAACAGACGTTGGTGTTTTTTTGGGTACAAATCTAACATCAATAGATGATCAACAGCTTGAAACTGATTCTTTTATTGATCTAAATAACTATCCCAACCCATTCAACCCAACCACAACAATTTCTTTCTCTGTAACACAAACGTCCTCGTTTGTGACACTCTCAGTTTATAATATCAAAGGACAGAAGATAAAAACTCTTATCAGCGATCAGCTGTCAGCAGGTCAGCATTCAGTAGTTTGGGATGGAAGAGATTCTAATAATAAACAAGTAAGCTCAGGAATATATTTCTATAAATTCTCTAATGAAAAAAAATCCTTGCATAAAAAAATGCTTTTAATGAAATAACTCTTGAATTTAGAAACTAAAACAAATTTTCATTTTTACAAGTATCTTTTACGGGGGTTGCTATAACATATTGATAGCATCATTATCTTTGCAAAAAAAAATTAACAAAGGTGGTTTTTATGGCAAAGCGTATTACAATAATCGGAATGATGATCTTCATATTTATAGGATTGAAAGCTGTAGATATGAAACAACAAAAACACATTGAAAGAGCTCGTGATGGACAGCACATTATTATCGCACCGGAAGAGTTCTTAACTCAGGCAAATTTATTAGCAGATTTTTATTGGAGCGAATTTCAAATTGAACGAACCATTGTAGATCAACAGGATATATTTGATCAAATGAGCGGAGGAGTAGAAGATCCTGAAGCAATTCGAGATTATCTTATTGAGTTTTTCGATGAACCTTCGATTTGGCCGGATAGTTCTGTACTATTGATGGGAAGTGGTACTGAAGAATGGAATACTCCCAGTGATAAAAACCGTATAGTTGTAATTGGATTGTCTGATGATGAGTTTGTCATGCTGGATACAGATAACTATCCTGATATACCTATCGGTAGGTTTCCTGCTCAAAATATTGAACAATTAGAGCTTATCATAAATAGAAATATTCAATATACCTCAAATCCTACACTTGATTGGTGGCGAAATAAAATGCTCATTGTTGCAGATGATGAACATAAAGGCGAGCTTTTGGAAGGTTTAACCTACACAAGTGGTTTAAATCATACAGCTAGATCTCAAGATTTATCAGAAGCGTTATCTGATGCAGTTTGGATAAATCGTGTATTAGGTATTGAATATGAAATGAATACAAATGGAAATAAACCGGAAGCTGCGCAAGACGTTATTGATAATGTAAATGAAGGTAGATTGATCTGGCATTATATTGGTCATGGGAATGAAGACCTGCTGGGTGATGAGGAATATTTCAGAGTTTCTACTCAACTTCAATTGTTACAAAATTCAGATCATCTTCCTCTATTTACTGCAGCTTCAAGTAGAGTCGGTGATTTTAGTTCTTTGGAATTCAATTGTATGGCGGAACAATTTCTTACTTATGAGTATGGTGGTGCAATTGCTTCTATTACGCCCCGATCATATGCTAGTGGTGGTAGTAGTTGCACTCTATTCCTTGCTTTTTTCCAAAATATAATAAATGATTATCAATACTTGGGTGCAGCTCTTCTTGATGCTAAAATAAATAGTGGAGCAGGGATTTTTAATAGCAAGTTATATAATATACTAGGTGATCCATTACTTTTTGTGCATCCTCCACAACGTGATGAGAATATTTCAATAGTTGGAAATCCTGAGATATTGTTTTATAATGATGATATTTCAGTTCTTGGGCAACTTCCTACAAACGATTATTCTCAATGTGAATTTAAAGCATTTGAATCAGAATATGAATGTTTTTATTCAAATTCTATAAGTGGATACTATTATGAAGTTGACTACACAAAATTTGGTGAGCCTTATTTTGAAGAAGAACTTGCAATTGCTGGTGATTATTATGTAACATCATTCTCTGTTGCATCTGGAATCGAAACCGGTGAAGAAGCCAGAATGATCAGTTATGTTTATGGTGAAGAAAGTGATTTTGTTCAATACTTATATCCAATTACAATCTCAGATGGAACATCATCACCAGAAATGCCGGAATTGCCTTCCAATCTAGCTATTTCAAACTATCCTAACCCGTTCAATCCGACTACAACAATTACTTATTCTCTTCCAAATGATAGTATGATCGAGCTTAGAGTTTTCAATACCAAAGGACAACTTGTAAAAACTCTGATTGAGGTAGAGCAGCTTGCCGGAACTTATAAAACGGTTTGGAATGGCAAGGATAACAACGAAAAGAATGTATCATCAGGAATATACTTCTACAAATTATCAACGAAAGATGAAACATTAATGAAGAAGATGGTTCTTCTAAAGTAAATCTTTTACTTCTTCGAATTGCTTAAAGCCTGAAAGGGTTTCTGTAATATATGCAAGTAATCCGCAATAATAAAACAGCCCCGATTGTTCGGGGCTGTTGTTGTGTTCTATGAACCCATTGTGCTATTTTAGGAGAATCATCTTTTTTGTGCTTGAATATGAATTACTCTTAAGTTGATAGAAGTAAACACCGGAACTAACTTTTTGGGCATCCCACTCAAAGTTATGAGTACCCGATGTAAAGTTCGAATTCTCAACTATCTGTCCTTTCAAATTGAAAATAATAAGAGTAGCAGTTTCATTATCCTGCACATTAAATTTTATGGTAGTGGTTGGGTTAAATGGATTCGGATAGTTACTATACAATTCTGTAAACTCGGGTATAATAACAGGATCATCAATAATTGTATTACCATTAACTGTAATAATTACTTCGTCAGGTTCGGAATTTAACTCACCATCATAAACAATAAGCAGTATATGGTATTCAACTTCACCTGTTACTTCAGGTGCGATGAAAGTGGGATCTGAAATTGTAGAATCTGATAGAACTATTTCTTCCGGTACTATCCAGTGATAAGTGAGGTCTTCACCTTCCGGATCATAAGAGTCGGAACCATCTAATTGGACAATATCTCCAGAATCTACGTATTGATCTACACCTGCGTCTGCAATTGGCGGCAGATTATCACTTATTACATTAATACCCCAGCCAAATTGCATTGTTTCTCTTGTAATTGCTTCTGTTGATACAATAAGTTGCAAATAATAATCTCCGATTGGATAATCATCTGTATCAAAAAAGAAATCATTAACCGTTGAGACTTCATCTCCATCCAGTATCCAACTGTAGAATATCTCGCCGTAGGGGTTATGGGCAATAATGATGAAGGTTACACTATCTCCTAATGTAATTGTAAATTCTCCCGGAGGTGGTTCAATTGATTCAATAATGATATTAGGATTAATATCTTCAACTGTCACATTCCACAAGAACTCAAGAGAATTATCTGAGAAGTTGTCAGTAACAAATAGAGTAATAATATATTCTCCTGCAGCGTTGTAATCAGGTGAGAAATTATAGAATGTTGTTATGGAAACTTCTTCACCATTTAATTCCCAAAGATATTCAAGATCATTTCCATCGGGATCATAAGCATCTATAGAAAGTGTTAAGATTTCCATTTCCAGCATTGTTACAAGTCCGGGTTCTGGTTCAAGTTCATTTATCACAATCGGTTGATCAACATCTGTAACAGTAATGTTCCAGCTAAATACAAGAAGTGTTTCGGGAGCTAGAGCATCTTCAATTTCCAAAGTAACAACATATTCTCCGGCTGAGCTGAAGTCAGTAAGAAATTCATAAGAATTTTCTATGGAAACAGTTGCAGCGTCAAGAATCCAATTGTAGGTTAGATCATCGCCATTTTGAGTATAAGCATCAACGAAGAAATTTATTGTATCTGTTTCAGCAATTGTCAAATTCCCTGGTGCGGGGGAGATCTCATTGATAACGATATTTATGGAAGGATTTAGAACTGTAATATCCCAGATGAATTCCAGAGAGTTTTCTGTATAGTTATCATCAACAATTAAGGTAAGTGTGTAAGAACCAGCTGAACCAGTAACTGCAATAAATTCATACGCATCTGTAGTGCTTACAATAGTTCCGTCCAGATCCCATGAATAGGTAAGATCGTTTCCATCAGGGTCATATGCGTTTATGGAGAAATCTACTGATTCTCCTTCATTCAGAGCTACAGTAGTCTGTTCAGGGATCAATTCAATTACAATAATCTCTTGATCAACATCCTGAACTGTAACGTTCCAACTAAAGTTAACGCTATTATCAGCCAGGAAATTATCGGTAACATCTAGAGTAACAATATAGTTACCAGCAGCATTGTAATCCGGAAGGAAATCATAACTTGCAGTGGTGGAAACGGTAGTACCATCCAATTGCCAAATGTATTCCAACTCATTTCCATCAGGATCATATGCTTCGATAATGAATTCAATAACTTCTCCTTCAAGGGTTGTAATTTCACCTGGTTCAGGTTGTATAGACACAATAACAATATCCTGATCAATTTCAAGTACAGTTACATTCCATTCAAAATTGAGAACATCCTCACTAAAGCTGTCGGTCACATCTAAAGTAACAAGATATTCACCAGCTGAATTAATATCAGTAACAAAGTCGTAAACATTAATCGTGGAAACTTCTTCACCGTCTAGCTGCCATGAGTAGATCAGATCATTTCCATCGGGATCGTAAGCATCGATAAGGAAGTTTAGCTCATCAGTTTCGGTTATTGTAACATCTCCCGGCGTCGGCTGAATATCAACAACTACGATAAGCTGATCTGATTCAAGCACCGTAATGTCCCAAACAAAGTTTAGAACCGTATCTGCAGATTGCTCATCTTCAACATCCAGGGTAAGAACATAATTTCCGGCTGATGTGAAATCTGTTAGGAACAGGTAAGTATTAGTAATTGAAACTGAAGTTCCGTCCAGTTGCCAGTTATAGGTAAGAACATCACCATTGAATGCATAAGCCTCTATGATGAAATTGATCTCTTCGGTTTCATAAAGCTCCACATCACCAGGTGCAGGATCAATGTTAGTTACAATTATGTTTGAGCCTGCATCTATAACTGTTATATTCCAATCAAACTGGAGAGAGTTTTCCGAATAATTATCAGTAACAAATAGTTCTAAATAGTAAGTTCCGGCAGAATTCATATCAGTTTCGAATTCGTAAGAATCTGTTGTGGATACTTCAATGCCATCTAATTCCCAATTGTATTCCAGCGGATTGCCGTCCGGATCAAAAGCATCGATAGAAAAATCAATAGTTTCACCTTCCTGAATAAAGAGATTTCCAGGAGCTGGTAATATTTCATTGATCACGATCCCTTGATCAACATCCATCACATCGATATTCCAGATAAAGTTAAGAGTGTTATCAGCAGCAAAATTATCGGTGACATCTAAAGTTAATGTATAAGAACCCGCAAAAGTAAAATCTGTGATAAACGAATAATCTGCAATTGTGGAAACAGAAATTCCGTCTAATTGCCAATTATATTCAAGTGCATTTCCGTCCGGGTCATAAGCATCTATAACGAAATCTGTAGTTTCACCTTCATTCATTGTAATTAATCCCGGATCAGGAGTAAGCAAATTAACTATGATAGGTCTATCAATATCTATTACAGTGATATTCCAATAGAAATTAAGTGTATTGTCGCTATTAAAATTATCAGTTATTTCTAACATGATCGTATGTTCACCAGCAGAATTATAATTCGATACATATTGATAATATTCCTGATTAGAAACGGTTTCAGTATCAAGGAACCAGGTGTAGGAAAGTGGATTTCCATCAGGATCGTATGCATCAATTGAGAAGGCTATTGATTCGAGTTCGGTTATTGTAATAGACCCTGGGTCTGGTATTAGATTAGTAACCACGATATTTTGATCAACATCAATAACTGTTACATTCCATGTATAGTTTAGGGTATTATCAGAATAATTATCAGTGACGTCCAGAGTTACACTGTAGGTTCCTGCCGAGTTATAGTCTGTTGTAAAATCATAGGAATCTGTTGCGGATACTTCTACACCATCCAATTCCCAACTGTATTCCAATTGATTTCCATCAGGATCGTATGCATCAATTGAGAAGGCAATAGATTCGATCTCATCAATTGTAATACTGCCACCGGTAGATGGCTGAATCTCATTCACTACAATATTCTGATCAACATCAAGAACTGTTACGTTCCATGAATAGTTCAAAGTATTATCGCTAACGAAGTTATCAGTTACATCCAAAGTTACTGTGTAAGTTCCTGCTGAAGAATAATCAGTAATGAAATCAAAAGAATCTGCAATAGACACTTCTACACCATCCAGTTCCCAGCTATATTCCAACGGATTGCCGTCCGGATCATAAGCATCGATGAAGAAGTTTATCGTTTCTGCTTCGTTGATAGTTACGTCTCCAGGAACGGGTTGAATATTGTTAACTATTATATTCTGGTCAATATCAATAACCGTTACATTCCA
>JAQICU010000386.1 GCA_027858325.1 Candidatus Cloacimonadota bacterium | reverse complement strand
ATTTTTATGGATGATCATCATCACCAATATCTCCTATGAATTTCTAAAATATCATTTTTTAAAGATTCAATGGGACCCACAATGTTAATCTCTTTCTGACCATGTTCAAATATTTTTCTACAAGCAAGATCAAAGGTCGGATTTTGTTTATTATTACCTGTCAGGTTCAGTAATTCTTTTTCAGAAATACCATAAACAACTTTACCTACGTTTCCCCAATAGATAGCACCGGAGCACATTGCACATGGCTCAACAGAAGTATATAATGTACAATTCCATAAAAAATCTTTATTATATAGTTTAGATGCTTTTCTCATTAGAGTTGTTTCTGCATGACCAGTGCAATCGTTTTCCGTGATCTCAATGTTTTCTTGTTCGAGGATTACATTTCCATCATGATCAACTAACAAAGCTCCAAAGGGTGTGTTTCCATGTTTTACAGCCCGATCTGCCAGCTCAATTGTTCGTTTTAAATAGAACTCATGATCTTTCATAAAAAATTATTCTCGAGATCCCCGGATAAATGGTTTACCTAAAGCTGCAGGACCCAGTAATTGTGATTTATACGACAAAGCTAAAACAACAATAACCAGTAAATACGGGATAATCACAGCAATTTCGTAAGGGAAGTTAATTCCATAAACTTGAATTGAACGCTGCAATGCGTGTGCCAAGCTAAATAATAAAGTTCCCCACATAATTCCCGCCGGTTTCCATTTACCGAAATAAACCAGGGCAACTGCAATGAAACCTCTCCCGGCTGTGATGTTGTCTGCAAAAATGTGAGTTTGAGCAATTGTGAGATATGCACCGGCAAGACCTGCCATCATACTTCCTAATATTATGCACTGGAAGCGAATTCTTTCAACTTTTATGCCAAGCGTGTCGGCAGCCTGGGGGTTTGTACCAACGGCTCTTACCTTTAGTCCCCAAGCTGTTTTATTCAAGACATACCAGGAAATCGGAACCAATAAAAATGTGATATAGACCAGGATATTATTTTGAAAGAAGATCTCTCCAATAATTGGAATTTTGCCCAGCAGCGGGAAACTGAATGTTCTAATGCCTTCAATGCTGGTAATTCCACCCACATAAACACGGAATAAGGTTCCGGAGAGTCCCCATCCCAACATGAAAAGTCCAATTCCTGAGATCCCTTGTTTAGCTTTAAATTTCACAGTTACAACAGCCATCAAAAGTCCCATGACAGCACCTACAAGAATAGCTGCCAGAAAACCAAGCACCGGAGATCCAATCGTAAGCACTACCAAAAATCCAACAAATGCTCCCATCAACATAATTCCTTCCACACCTAAATTGAAAACACCGGCACGTTGATTGAACATTTCTCCTAAACTTGCCAGCAATAATGGCGCTGCTAAAGGAATACCGGCTGATATTATTCCAATGATAAAATTAAGAACCATCTTTATCTCCCGATTTCATTAATTTCAATTTGATCATGATCTTTTCTTTAAGAGCAATATTTGAGAAAAATATCTGACTTGATACAATTGCCAGGATAATAAGTCCTTGAATTGCCAAAATGATGGAAGCCGGAACCGTAACAGATCGCTGCATCATATCTGCGCCAACAATAAGTAATCCGAAAACAGCTGAAGCCGGAATTATTCCAAGAGGATGAAGCCCTCCGAATAAGGCTACCACAATTCCACTAAAACCATAACCGGCGGAGATAGATTCAAGCGCTCTATGATGAACTCCACAAACTTCTATTGCTCCTGCCATTCCGGCAAATCCACCGGAAAGGAGCATTGCCAATACAAGATAGTTTTTAACATTGACACCAATATATTTTGCAGCCTTTGCTTCTGCTCCGGCGGCTCGTAATCTATAACCGATCGTAGTTTTCCAAAGAAAAATATAAACAAGAATCGCTAAGATAACTGCCACAATAATACCCGCGTGTAATCTGCTGGCCGGGATGATCCTGACCAACCAGGCATTCTTACTCAGTAATGCGGTCTGCGGCACGCCTGTTCCGTATGAAACTTCTTGAGGATCGATCAATGGTCCTCGAATGAGAAACATGTAAACTTGAAATGCAATATAATTCAGCATGATCGTACTTAAAATTTCATTAACTGAAAGGTAGGCTTTCATCCATCCGGCAATTCCTCCCCAGATCGCACCTCCAATAAAGCTAGCAATGAATACAAAAGGCAAGAGAATATAGGTAGGAAGATTCGGGAACGTGAGCGCGATGAATGTTCCAAAAATTGCTCCGATCATGATCTGTCCTTCGCCACCAATATTTATAATTCCACTTCTAAAGGCGATGGCTATGCCTAATCCAACCAGCATTAATGGTGCAGCTCGAACCAGTATTTCGGTTAGCCCAAACTTGCCGCTTAAGGGTTCTGTAAACATTACATAATAAGCTTTGAGAGGATTTGCTTTTGCTATAAGGAGTAATATTGCGCCTACAATAAGTGCAGATAGAACAGCAACAACAATGATCAATAATCGATAGATAGTTTCATTATATAACTTTTTTTTCATCTTTTATTCCTGCCATTAGTAATCCTAATTTTGATTTTGTATCAATATCGCGGTCTAATATATCAAGAGTTTTACCTTCATAAATAACAGCAATTCTATCGCATATATCTAATAATTCATCAAGTTCTTCCGAGATAAGTAAGACTCCAATATTTTCACTACGTGCTTCTAATAGTTGTTCATGAACATATTCTGCAGCTCCGATATCTAACCCTCTAATTGGATAGGAAGCGATGAGCATTTTTGGTTTTCGGGATAGTTCTCGTGCCAGAATAACCTTCTGCACATTTCCACCGGATAAGCTGGCGCAAGAAGTTTTATTATCCGGACATTTAATATCGAAATTATTAATTAATTCTGATGAATAATTCTCGATAATTTTATTTTGTAAGAATGTGTTTTTTGATAGAGGAGGGTGATTGTAATCTTTCATAATAATGTTTTCTTTCACAGAAAACGATGGAATCGTTCCCTCGTGCATTCTATCTTCGGGAATATAACCCATTCCTTTATTAATAATTTTTTGTGGAGCTTTATTTGTAATATCTTCATCATTTAATAAAATTTGACCACTTTCGATATGGTTAATTCCATTTATTACATCTGCCAGCTCTTTCTGTCCGTTTCCGGAAACTCCTGCAATTCCGACAATTTCTCCTCTATTCACGGTTAGAGTAAACCCGTCTAATGCCATTGTTCCCATGCTACCTTTAGCAAAGACGTTCTTAATTTCTAAAATTGGTGAAGTAGCATGAGATTTTTCTTTTAGCGTTGGCATTGAAATTTCTCGACCAGCCATTTTCTCAGCTAGTGTAGATACTGAATGTTCAGGTGTGGTTCCCTCATAAACAAGAGAACCGTTTCTCAGTACACAAACTCGATCACTAACAGCTTTAACTTCATTAAGTTTGTGACTGATAAATATGATGGAGCGATCTTTTTTTGCCATTATTTTTAAGAGCCCGATCAGCTCATCAGTTTCTTGTGGAGTTAGGGCAGCCGTGGGTTCATCCAATATCAAAAGATTTGCTCCCAAACAGAGAACTTTTATAAGCTCAACTCGTTGTTGTTCACCTACACTCAATTGCCAGATGTAAGCATCTGGATTAACTGACAGTCCATATTCTTTTGATACTTCATCTATTTTTGTTCTAACCTTATTTAGTTCTAATTTGAAAATTTTATTGCTTGTGAAACCTAAAGCTATATTCTCTAATACAGTGAGATTTGGAACTAACATAAAATGCTGATGAACCATTCCAATACCATAAGCAAAAGCTTTACGAGGGGAATTGATAACTACTTTTTTTTCATTGAGAAAGATTTCACCATGTTCAGGTTGGTAGAGACCAAACAGAACATTCATCAAAGTTGTTTTACCGGCACCATTTTCACCAAGTAAAGCTACGATCTCTCCTGAATTAATATGAATATCTATATTATTACAAGCAAGAACGCCGGGGAATTTTTTTGTGATTTTCCGCATCTCGAGTTTTTTGATAATTTCTGGCATAATTATTCCTTAATATTAAGAGAAATTAATATCCTGGGTTTGATAAAAAAACTCAAGTTAAGCTAACATTTGTTAACTTAACTCAAGTTTGATCTGATTAAAAAATAGATAATTATTTCAATTCTATCTTAATTTCACCACTAATGATCTTTGCTTTTGCCTCATTAATAGTTTTTCCCATTTCAGGAGTTAATTCAGATTTTAATGCCGGATTATAGATCAATTCAAGATAACCGTTTTCAAGAGTAAGCTCAAGATGTTTTCCACCTAACGTACCTTCTGTGCGGAAACGAATAATACTTTCGATCACTTCATCAAACCTGTATGATTGGGAAACAAGAACGGTTTTCGGACCAATAGAACTCTGGTCCATATCTGATGACAACCATAGTACATTCTCAAATTCAGAAGCAACTCTTATTGCTCCAACACATTGCTGAGCTGTGCCACTAAGAACATCAGCTCCGGCTTTAATATGGGTACGTGCAATTTCGCCTGCAGCAACAAGATCACCAAAACTTCCAGTATAGGCAATTCTAACTGCAGCTTCAGGATTAACAGATTTTACGCCTTTCTCAAATCCTATATTATATTTAATTGCATCGCCTGATTTAACAGGACCAACAATTCCAACGATATTGCTTTTTGTTTTTAACCCAGCCATCATACCAAGAAGATAAGCACCTTGCTGCGCTTGCGGGTCATAAGCAAAAATGTTTGGATGATTTGTGGCGAAACCTGTTCCATATGCAAAAGAAGTTTTTGGAAAATCAGGTGCAACTTCATCAAGAACACTTTGATATTGAGCACCATGTGCAATTACAATGTCAAAACCCTGACTTGCATATTGTCTGATAGCGCTACCAGCATCAACAGCATTCCAGAGGCGTTCACTAACTTCTATCTCAATTTTGTCCTCACCGTATTTTTTCTGAACGGTTTTTATTCCTTCATACATAATCTGGCTCCAAGCCAAATCGTCAATTGTGCTTGGAATAATCAATGCGATACGAACCTTTTCAGTAATTTTTAATTCACTTTCTCCAGCATAAGACATTACACTAAGTAGAAGAAAAATTACCATAACAATAGCTAAAACTCTAAAATTTCTCATTAGATTCTCCTTGATTTTAAAAACGAACAAGATTTTTATACATTAGAAAGTACCTGGTACTTCCGACATAGTCTATCGGAATAAACCTTAAACCGGTTTAGAAATTTGAAAAATTTATATCTTTATAAAGATCATCCTCTGCTTTCTCTGAAATAAGACTCGCCTAACGCTTTTGGTAAATTGGATCTTTTTCCTTTTAATGAAATGAATAACAGGAACAAAATCGTGAAGACATACGGAATACTTTTTAAAAGAACGATTGGGAAAGCGATATTGAATTTTTGCAGATTGAGTCCCAATTGAGTTAAGCCTCCAAAAAGGTAGGCACCACCATAAGCGATCAGAGGATTCCAATTAGCGAAGATCACTAAAGCAATAGTTATCCAACCTCTACCTGCTGTCATTCCTTCCACCCATAATTTGGAATAACCGACTGAGAGATAAGCACCGCTGATTCCGATGAAAATACCACCAACTATAGTTGCGATATAACGAACTTTGATCACTTTAATTCCCATGATCTCACTGGAAAGAGGCTCCTCTCCACTGCTTCGCAGGGCGAGTCCCCATTTTGTTCTATTAAAGATAAACCAGACAATAAGAGGTAGTATAAATGCACAATAAACCAGAATATTATGATTGAATATAACTTCACCCAAAACAGGGATCTTGCTAAAAAATGGAATTGGAATAGCTTCAAAAGATACTTTTAATGTTTTACCAACCATATTTATTCCAAAGAATGCGCTTGCTCCGGAACCAAACATTGTGAGGGCTAATCCCGATACAACCTGATTTGCCTGCAATGTAATTGTCATGAAGGCGTGGATCAATCCCATTAAACCACCAATAATTGCAGCTCCAATGATCGCCAAAAGCAGGCTTTCTGTTGTATAAGCAACATAAAAACCAAAGAACGCACCCATCAGCATTATACCTTCTACACCGAGGTTGAGAATGCCGGAACGTTCTGTTATTATTTCACCAATTGTGGCATAAAGTATTATTGTTCCGCTGGCTATTGCAGCATAAAGTATTGTTATAAGATCAATCATTATTTCCCCCTGATGAGTTTGACATTGTAATTTTTAAAGAGTTCACTACCCAGGATAGCAAAAAGGATAAGAGCCTGCATCACTATCCCAACAGCAGCTGGTAACCGCATTGCGATCTGTAATGAGGCTGCTCCCTTCAATATAATACTGAGGAAAATGGCAAAAATAACAATGATAAATGGATTAGATCGAGCCAGCCAGGCAACAATGATTCCTGTATAACCATAACCGGTGGAAATATGTTGATGAAGTTTATATTCGATTCCACAGATTTGACTTACACCTGCCAGTCCGGCCAAAGCACCACTCATCAGGAATACCATAAACATAGTTTTATTAATATTGATCCCGGCATATTTGGCAGCTTTCAGGCTAGAGCCTGTCATACGTAATTTATAACCAATTTTTGTATGATATAGCATGATGTATAATAAAACAACTAACACCAAAGCGAGGAACAGCCCTGTATGAACTCTTCCAAAACCGATTCTGTCAAATCTGGCTTCTTCGGGGAATATCGGTGTGTAGGGGAAATTATCCTTTCCCTTCCATGGACCAAATAGGAAATAATCTGCAATATTTATGGCTACATAATTTAGCAATAAAGTTGAGATCACTTCATTCATTTTAAATTTAATTTTCAATAGTGCAGGTATAGCAGCCCACAAAGCACCACCAACAGCACCAAGAATTACTAAAACAGTTAACATCAAAGGTTTTGGAAGGACCGGTCCGTAGATCACAAATGCAGTAGCAAAAGTAGCTCCGAAGAAGAGTTGTCCTTCTGCACCAATATTCCATAATTTACTATTTAAGGCAATTCCCACAGCTAACCCTGTAAAAATAAGTGGAATGGCTTTTACTAAAGTTTCAGAAATCCCATATGACGAACCAAGGGCAGATGTTATTACCTTCCATAAAGCAACAAATGGATTCACTCCATTGAATGCTATGAATATACCTGAAAGAATTAATGCAATGCCGATAGCTGAAAGTGTGATAATGAGTTCTTCTTTTTTGGAGACTCTTTCTTTCTGTTCTAATTTTATCTTAAACATTGCTCATCTCCTTCACTGCTTCTTCTTCACTGCAACCACTCATCATCAAGCCGATCTCTTCCAATGAATGATCTCCATTATTGAATATTCCAGTGAATTTGCCTTCATACATCACAGCAACCCTATCAGATAAACTGAAAATCTCATCAAAATCTCCTGAAACCATGATTACTGCTTTACCTTGATTTCTTAATTGCACAATTGCATTTCGTACAAATTCTGCAGCACCAACATCCAAACCACGTGTAGGATAAACAAATATATACATATCACAATCACGTTCCATTTCTCTGCCAACTATCAATTTCTGCAGGTTTCCACCGGAAAGGAGTAATGCAGGAAGGTTTATACTCGGTAAAAAGACATTATTTTTTTCAATAATTTTTTCTGCATATTCCTTTAACTTTTGATTATTAAGAAGCATCCCTTTTTTGAAAATTGGTAATCGATAGACTTTCATAATAATGTTTTCCCATACGGATCGATTACCTGCAACACCAACATTAATTCTATCACCGGGAACATAACTAACTCCCTTATCAATCCGTTTAACAGGAGTGTCATTAGTAATATCTTCACCTTTAAAAAGTATCTTCCCGCGTATCACATCACGGTTTCCTGTAAGTGCATCTGCCAACTCTATCTGTCCATTTCCGCTAACTCCAGCAATTCCAATTATCTCTCCACCAGCAAGATCAAATGAGAGATTATTTACAGCTAAAACACCTTTATCGGAATTCACAAACAGGTTCTGCACTTTAACCACACCGGGCTTTGTCTCTACTTCCGGTTTTTCAAAAGTGACTTCACTTTCTTTGCCGACCATCATTTTAGCCAGTTTACGCGGATTACTATCATTTGTATTCACGGTAGAGATTTTGATACCTTTTCGAAGAACTGTTATCTTGTCGGAAATTTGAAAAACTTCAGACATTTTATGAGTGATGAAGATTACTCCTTTTCCTGTGTTAGCGATGTTTTTTAATATCTGCATCAAATTGTCTGCTTCTTGTTTAGTTAGAACGGTGGTAGGCTCGTCAACTATAAGTACATCTACTTCACGAACCAGCATTTTTAATATCTCTACCTTTTGTCTTACACCTATTGGGAGCTCTCCTACAATCGCATTCAGATCAAGTTGAAAATTGAATTGATCCATATATGTCTTAATTAGCTTTTTCTTTTCTGGGATATTTATAACGAATTTATTATCGAGATGTCCTAGAATAATATTTTCTAATACTGATAGATTTTCAACTAAACTAAAGCGTTGATGAACCATACCAATTCCGATCTGAAGAGCTTCTCCCGGAAATTTAAATGCTAATTTCTTTCCTTTGAAATATATGTCTCCCTCATCCGGGAAATAAACACCGGTCAGCATATTCATGAGAGTGGTTTTTCCTGAACCATTCTCTCCCAGTAAAGCGTGGATCTCCCCTTTTTCTAATGTGAATTCTACATCAGTGTTTACTTTGTTCCCATAAAATGATTTTGAAATATTCTTCATTAGAACAAGGACGGAATTTTTACTATTCTCAGACAAAATCATCTCCTAATTATCATATATTTTTATTTCATAGTATCAATTAAATAAAAAAA